>CADBJA010000208.1:0-5451 GCA_902794945.1 Oscillospiraceae bacterium | reverse complement strand
ATAGACATCATCTTTCCATCTATCAAACGGGTGTGGGTGTCCCACCCTCTCGCTACCGGCTATCGGCTAACAGCTAACAGCTTAAATTCTAATTTATCTGCCCTTAGGCAGATAAATTAGAATTTACCCTTGCAACCTGCGTCATTTTGTTTTATACTATATAAGTTAGTGTGATTATCATTCATTTTATGGGAGGATATTATGAAAAAAGAAATTATTGTAGAAACTTCTGCACGCCACGTGCATGTATCACAAGCCGATTTAGAAGCACTCTTTGGCGAGGGCTACGAACTCACCAATAAAAAGGACCTTTCTCAACCCGGTCAGTTTGCCTGCTTTGAAAAGGTCACCATCGTAGGTCCCAAAAGAGAATTGGTTTGCTCTATTTTAGGTCCGGTAAGACCCGAAACACAAGTAGAACTCTCTTTAACGGATGCACGCAGTATCGGCTGTGTGGCACCCATTCGTGAGAGCGGTGATGTAAAAGGCTCCGGCGCTTGCAAAATTGTAGGTCCCAAAGGTGAAGTGGAACTCAAAGAGGGTGTGATTGCCGCACAGCGCCATATTCACGCCACTCCCGAAGATGCCGAAAAATACGGACTTTCCGACAAACAAATTGTAAAAGTAGCGATTGAAGCGGGCGAGAGAAAGACGATTTTTGACGATGTCATTGTCAGAGTATCACCGAAATACGCATGGGCTATGCACATTGATACCGATGAATCCAACGCCGCTTGTGCCGTGCCCGGTACCATGGGTGTGATTCTCGATTAAGGTTTTCGCGAAAAAACGACCGAAAAAGTATTGATATTATTTTAAAATTATAGTATAATCTATCAAACAATAATATCTTTTAACAAAAGGCCCGCATAAATTCGCTCATATAGCATATTGGTCCTGTGCAACAGACACTGCGAACCGTGTCAGGCCGGGAACGGAGCAGCACTAAACAGACCGTTCTGTGTGATACAGTCAAGCCTGTATGCTATATGATCGAGTCTATGCGGGCTTCGCTACCCGTTGCTATCCGCTTTTGGCTGGCTATTTTGCACTTATGCGGCAGAAAATAAATTTTGGAGTACACAAAGTACGCCTAAAATTTATTTTCTTTGCCTAAGCACAAACTATCTCAGCCAAAAGCGAATAGCAAGAGTAGCGAAACCCGCTTTGCGGGTCAAAAAGGTGGAAAAGTACACAAAGTACGTCTAAAAAAGCGGTTCACTCACCGAAACAAAAAATCCCTCAATCATTTATCTGTGCCATCACCTAAAATTTCAGCCAAGGGTCAGTAATAAAGATAATTAACCCGGACCGGGAAAAGTAATAATAATTTAGCATTTGGAATTTAGCATTTAGCATTCAAGCAAACTGCAAGGATAAGTGAAAATCTGCTTGTTTGGATTAGGAACTGAAAACTAAACACTAAACACTGAAAACCGGAGGTTTTCTATGTACACTGCGCTATACCGTAAGTGGCGACCGAAATCCTTTACGGATGTCATCGGGCAAGACCACATTACATCCACACTGAAAAATGAAATTATGACCGAAAGGCTCTCTCACGCGTACCTATTTATCGGGTCGCGGGGAACGGGCAAAACCACTTGCGCGCGTATACTTGCAAAAGCGGTCAATTGCCCGCATGTGCATGAGGGTGAGCCGTGTAATGAGTGCGATGTGTGCAAGAGCATTGATGCCGGCACGGCGCTTGACATTACCGAGATTGATGCCGCCTCCAACAACGGTGTTGACAACATTCGTGATTTGCGGGAAGAAGCCAACTTTAACCCTTCCGAAACGAAGTACAGGGTGTATATTATTGACGAGGTGCATATGCTCTCCACCGGTGCTTTTAATGCGTTGTTAAAAACGCTTGAAGAGCCGCCGGCGCATGTCAAATTTATTCTTGCCACCACCGAGGCGCACAAGATGCCGGCAACCATTCTTTCGCGTTGCCAACGCTTTGATTTTAAGCGTATCGGGGCAGATGTGATGTCCGAACGCCTGTTATATATAGCCGAGCAAGAGCAAATTTCTCTCACCACCGAGGCGGCGAACCTCATCTCTCGTTTGTCTGACGGGGCGATGAGAGATGCTCTCTCCATTATGGATCAGTGCATTGCCCGCGGTAAAGATATTGATACGCACCTTGTTAGCGAGGTGTGCGGCATTGCCGGCAGAGAATACCTTGCCGATACAGCGGCGGCACTGTTGCAAAAAGACAGCACAAAACTGTTGGCGGTCATCGCAAACTTATATGAAAATGCGTGTGATATGGAGCGCTACTGCGCCGAATTAATCAACTATTTCAGAAATATTATGGTGGCACGCACGGTCAAACAACCCGAAAAACTGATGATTTGTTCGGATGAAGAACTGCAAGCCATCTGCCGCTTTGCCGAGCAGTTTACACTGCCCGCCTGTTTAGCGGTGATAGATACTTTGCAAACCACCTATGCTTCCATCAAATCCGGTGTGCAGGGCAGAACCGCGATGGAAATGGCGCTTATTAAATTGGCAAGCCCCGAGATGGATGCGCGGGATGAAAGTGTGTTAAAGCGCTTGGCGGCACTTGAACAGGCGTTGCAAAACGGCACCGTGGTGCAACCGGCGGTCATTCCCGCCGTGAGCGCGGAAGCCCCGGCAAAGCCGAAACTGCAAGCGGAACAGACTTTGGAACAACCGCCCGAAACGGTAAGCGAGGATGCACCGCAGGCACAAGCCGTGCAGAGCGCACGTTCGACAGAACCGACCGTGCCGACACCTGAAGCGACACCGGAGCCAGCAGTGGCAAAACCTGCACCGCAAACGGCAGCACCGGCGGCAGATACGGCGGTGAAACCTTTGATGCAGTGGCCCGAGATTTTGCAGGCACTCTTTGCCAAAAACCGCTTGGCGTGGACCATTTTAAACGGCACGCAAGCCAAAAGTGCAGGCAGCACGATGATTGTCAGCGGTACCCACCCGTCTATCGGCGACATTTTGGCGATTAAAGCCAATGCCGATGATGTGCTTGCCGCGGCAGAGCAGGTGACAATGCGTCGATTTGCGAGAGTGATTAGTGAGGCGGATGCCGGTGATTTGCTCGAAGAGAGCATGGGCACCGCAAACACCGTCAGCCCGCTGGATGCGTTGATTAAAAAGAAAGCGGTATTGAAGTAAATTTGAAATAAATTTTAAGTGAGGTAATTATGAAAGTCAGACTTCCCAATCAAGGCAAATCCAATATGAACGATATGCTTGCCAAAGCACAAAAAATGCAAGAGGACCTTGCGAAGGTACAAGAAGAATGTGAAAACAGCGAGTATTCCGCTTCCGTCGGCGGCGGTATGGTTGAAGCAACCGTCAGCGGTAAACATCAGATTTTATCACTGAATATTAAACCTGAAGTGGTAGACCCCGAAGATGTGGAAATGCTCGGTGATTTAATTATCGGCGCCGTGAATGAAGCACTTCGCAAGGCGGATGAAGATATGGATACCAAAATGGCAGCCGTACAAAATCCGATTGCAGGGCTCAATATTCCCGGCATGGGGATGATGTAATGCGGTATACGGTAGCGGCACTGGAGAAACTGGTCAACCAGTTTGAACGCCTGCCGTCCATCGGTCACAAAACCGCACAGCGCCTGGCGTTTCATGTGCTCGGTATGAGCGATGAACAGGTAAAAGAGTTTGTGGATACCGTCAACGCCGCGCACAAAAACATTCACCGGTGCAGTGTTTGCTGTAATCTGACCGAGGAGGATGTGTGCCCCATTTGCCAAAGCAGCACCCGTGACAGAAGCACCATTTGTGTGGTGGAGGACCCGCGTGATGTTGCCGTGTTTGAAAAAACCGGTGATTATGACGGGCTCTATCATGTGTTGCACGGTGCCATCAGCCCGATGAATGATATCGGGCCCGATGCCATTCACATTAAAGAGTTACTTGCCCGCCTTTCGGGGCAAGATAAAGAGGTAAAAGAGATTATTATGGCGACCAACCCCACCGTAGAGGGGGAGGCAACCGCCATGTATATTTCAAAACTGTTAAAGCCCCTCGGCTATAAGGTGACAAGGCTCGCTTACGGTATCCCCGTCGGCGCCGACCTTGAGTATGCCGATGAGGTGACCGTTTCCAGAGCCCTTGAAGGCAGAAATGAATTGTAAGTTCGCGTTGCGAACAGCAGGCAGCAGACAGCGGTCGGCAGTCAGCAGGTGGTGGCGAAACATAGTTTCGCATTTTAAATGCAAGGCGTAGCCTTGCCACCTCGATTCTACATTTAATTTAGCATTTAGCATTAAAGGTATGGATATTATTAAAGTTGCAACCAATAAAAAAGCGTATCACGATTACTTTGTGCTCGATACCTATGAAGCGGGTATCGAATTAAAGGGCACAGAGGTGAAATCGTTGCGCCAAGGCAAAGCAAATTTAAAAGATTCCTGGTGCTCGGTGGTAGAGGGTGAGCTGTTTGCCAACGGCATTCACATCAGCCCCTATGACCACGGTAACCGCTTTAATACCGACCCGCGCAGGGTACGCAAACTCTTAATGCACAAAAAAGAGATTGCCCGCCTGTACGGTACGGTGAAGCAACAGGGGCTTTCTCTCATTCCTTTAAGCATCTACTTTAAAAAAGGCAGAGCGAAACTTGAACTCGGTATGTGCAAGGGTAAAAAGAATTATGATAAGCGCGCGGTAGAGGCGCAAAAGAGTGCGAAGCGCACAATGGAAAAAGAAATGAAGCAAAAATATGCTTCGTTTCATTAGTTGACAGTCAACAGCTAACAGTCAACAGTTGACAGCATATAGAAGCAGATAGCTTACAATTCAAACTGTTTTGAAAACTGTACACTGTATACTGTATACTGTTGTCTGCCCGCATTTTTCTGCTTTCAAACTTGTTTGAAAGCAGAAAAATGCGGGGATGAAAGGATTTCGACGGGGATTAAGAAGTATCATAAGCATGCGGCGGCGCACGACCGCCTCAACAACGGGCAACTTAAAAATTAAAGGACAAAGAAGAAACTGTTCTTTGCGCTGCTTAATCAATAGCAGTGCCATCTGACCGGGTTACCGCGCCCCGGGGTTCAGGTGTGAGTAGCGGTAAAGGTGAACAGGCGAGCGGCTCGTAACCTGTCATCCATCAGAGCCTACCGATTCTTACAGTTTGTTTATGAACGGTAAGAAAAGGGAATGTTAAAGCATAAACTAAGCATGTAGAAAGTGGTATGGGCGAATTTTCGGACGCGGTTTCGATTACCGCCATCTCCACCAAAAAACAGCACCACGGTTTTGCCGTGGTGCTGTTTTTTGGTGGAGTATGGCAAGGTAATCGAAAGCAACGGAGAGTACTGATAAAGAAGTTTTGCCTCAAAATTCAATCTTTTCGCACAATAAGTGCGTTAAAATCAACACATAGGCGTCAGCCTTATGTGCTGATTTTGCCTTCTTCTTGTACAAAAAT
>CADBJA010000207.1 GCA_902794945.1 Oscillospiraceae bacterium | reverse complement strand
GCACTTGATTGTAATAGTTTTGATTAAATCTAAATTTGGCTTAAATATGCGCAAAACAGATATAAACTATTCAATAATTAGAGCGAAGCGGAACGGGTGAGGGTGTCCCTCCCTTCATTCTTCTTTCTTCTTTTTTCTTTATTCTTTTGCGAACGCAGTGAGCAGATAAATTAGAATTTGCAACGCGCACACATTTATGCTACAATATTAATATGGACAAGATATATGATAAAACGAGAGAACACCTGCTGGTGGCAGGGATTATAGAAATAGAAAAACACGGGCTTGCCGAGTTTTCGCTACGGCGTGTGGCGGCTGCGTGCGGGGTTTCGTGCGCCGCGCCGTACAAGCACTTTAAGAATAAAGATGAATTTGTGCTTGAAATCATCCGCTACATCGGTAACCGTTGGAGTATGCTCGAAAAACAGGTAATCACGATATTTGAAAACGACAAAAAAAGGCAGATTGAGGAATTATCGCTCGCCTACATCAAGTTTTGGATTGCAAACCCGAACTTTCGCTCCATATTGCTTTTAAACCCCAAACAGATGGATGCAGCGCAAAAAGAAGCGCGGGCGGCAATTGATGCGAACCTAATTGCCCTTATTGAAGCCTACGATGAAAACGGCAAACAAAAGCGGTTGTATGAAATTCGTTCCCTCATTTACGGGGCGCTTTTAATGCTTGAAAGCGGTGAAATGCGCAACAGTGATGCAAGCCTTGCGCTCATAAAAACCGCGATTGGTGAAAGACTATAACGAGAAGCGGTTGGCGGTCAGCAGCCGGCAGTCGGCAGACTCGCTTCGCTCGCAGAGAAGAGAGAAAAGAGAAAAGAGAAAAGAGAAAAGAGAAGAGTGAATGGCGGGAACACCCGCACCCGTTCCGCTTCGCTCTAATAATGCAAGACAAGGAGATAATATGAAAAGAATACTGATAATAGCTTTAAGTTTAGCGCTGTTAATCTCATTTGCCGCGTGTGGTAAGGAGAAGGACAAGCCCACCACAACCACGGCGGCTTCGACCACTGCCGAGGCGGCGAAAGTGAGTGAAACAACGAGCGAAACAAGCACCAAAGAGAAAGAGAGTACCACTGCGAAAAAAGCGGGCGATATTTCATTTATCTATAACGGATACTGGTATATGAACGAGGGTAACAAAGTAACCGTGCTCAAGTTTGAGCCCTCCGGCTCGGTGACGGTAAACACCTTCCGCCGCAAAACGATTGCCGCCGGCGACAATGCACCCGACAGTGTGATTTACGGCAGTTTTAAAGATTTAAAAAACGGCTCAATCAGCGTTTGCCCGGATAATGAAAGCCCCGATGAGGTTTATACCTGCACCGTAGGTACGGACGGTACACTCAGTATGGTAAACGATGACCCCGAGGGTGAAAGCACGCTGCAGCTACAAAACTTTAATACACTTTCAAAAGACAATGCAAGGCGTATGATGCTGGGAGAAAATTAACAAAAGGGATAGGTGGAAACCTATCCCTTTTGTTAATAAAGAAGAAAGAATAAAAATAGTTTAGTACTTAACTATTTTTTACCCTTCCTTATACAGATAGTTTAGTGCTTAACTATTTTTTCACCTTTTCTTTTTGCAGATAGTTTAGTGCTTAACTATTTTTATCTTCCTGCTCTCTGCAAATCGTAAAAGTGTAAAACAGGAATCGAACCATACAAAAATATAGGGTTATTCTTTCGGGCGGATGATATCCGCCCTTACTTTTGCCTTGTGCCTTATGCCTTAAAAAGCGGGTGCCCCGCCATTCACTTCACTCTTCTCTATTCACTCTTCACTGCATGAAAGTTTCTTTCACGCTAACCTTCCTATGATTGGAACAAAATAAAAAAATCAATCAAGGAACCGTCCCCTGATTGAGGAACCGTCCCCTGATTGAAAAGATATCAGAAGGAAAGCATCGTGTAATTTTTCATCTTCTTGTTAACAATCATTCTTTTTCAAATTTACTCTTGACTTAACATAGTTAATCTGTGCAATCTACTTCTCTGTTGTCATAAAAGCACAGCACTGTTCATTGAGTTTCCAATTTAAATAATTATCTTCTTGTGAATTAATTGCCTGATACAAGAACAGCGTGTATCTGTTTTCTTCATATTCTTTTAAATATCCAAATAAATTTAAAGCATTAAAAATTTTTATATTTAATATAAATGCATTTTTCATTTTCGCTCAACGCGCCATTTGTGATACTATTTGAATAATCATATGTTTTATTCTTATCTTTGTTAATAAATTTATCGGCTAATACAAATTCTGTTTGTATTTGTTCCAACACCTCTTTATCGGATATTTGTTTACATCTTTTGCTCTGATAGTCAGTTCTTTCATCAGGGGTAATAATGATATACTCAATCTCATTTTTCTCTATTTTAGGCAGGATATTTTTATTCGAACAATACAAATCAGTGCCAAAGATGCTTTTCTTTACAATAAACATATTCAAACTTGTATCTTCAAACAGATAAAATGCACTTAAATCTTGCTCCGAGTATAGTTCTTCTTTCCCGTAATAAGCCTTTACTTTTTTAGTTGCTTTAGAAAGAGGAAACCATTTTTTATTAAAACTATAGCCATCATAAGAAATCTGATGGAACACCTCGTTTTTATAAATGCACACATAACTGTCATTTGAATTTTCAGATATTTCATTATAGCAGCCAGAAAACATAAAGACTAACAACAATATGCTGAATAATAAAAAAATTTTTTTCATTTTGTCATCCTTACTAAGCGCATACAAGTTTTGCGATTACGCTTTTACAAAACTGCACACAGTTTACCGCAAACAAACAGGCAGTGAATTTGAAGAAAATGATTTTATTTCCTTTGATTTAATGGACAAAGAGGGCAACCTTACCAATGCCGGTGCTTTATTGGCAGATGAATCACCGATTAGGCAATCTCGCCTATTTTGCACAAGGTGGAACGGATTAGATAAAGCTTCGGGCGTGATGGAAGCATGGGATGATAAAGAATATGAGGGTTCTCTCATTTCGCTGCTTCAAAACGGCACCGAGTTTGCAATATGAACACAGGTGACGGTTCTCTGTGTTCGAATACTTTTTAGCACTTATATATCTTCACCTGCCTTGATTATATCAAAGCAGGTGAATTATTTCAATATTTGCCCAAAATAATTCAAGTAGCCCTTAGCCTGTTCAAGTACGGGGACGGTTCTATCACTTGAAATCAAGTAATAGAACCGTCCCCGTACTTGCTGGTATATGAACGAGGGTAACAAAGTAACCGTGCTCAAGTTTGAGCCCTCCGGCTCGGTGACGGTAAACACCTTCCGC
>CADBJA010000206.1 GCA_902794945.1 Oscillospiraceae bacterium | reverse complement strand
AGGGAGGTGGGTGCGAAGCACTCGGAGGGATTGTTATTTAAATCGGGTGCGGGTGTCCCGCCCTTCACTCTTATCTCTTATTTTTTATTTCTTATTTTGCTAACGCAGTGAGCAGATAAATTAGAATTTGACAAACCCTCCTCTTTCCATTATCATATTTTTATACTTTATGTTTAGAGGAAAAATGATGCATTATAAAAAACAGTTGGCGTGGCTTTTGTGCCTGTGCATAATAGTGGGTATATTGTTGAGCGGTTGCACGGCAAAACGAGAAAATTTTGATGTCAAAACCGCAACACTAAAAGGCTTTATTCACGCTGAGGGCAAGCACCTTGTGTTGGATGAAAAAAGCATTGTGCTCAAAGGGGTAAATGCCGGCGGATGGTTGTTGACGGAAGATTGGCTCACCCCGACTTCGTTAGACGGGGAACTCGGCAGCGAACACGGACAATATGAATTGGAAGCGGCGCTCACGGCGGTGCATGGCAGGACCAAAACAAAAGCACTGTTTGAAACGTACCGTGATAATTGGTGGACAGAGAAAGATTTTAAAAACATCTCTGACATCGGCTTTAATCTTATTCGCCTGCCGTTTGGTTGGCGCGATATTACCGATGCCGAGGGGAATGTGAAAAAAGACGCCTTTTCGCGCTTAGATTGGTTTGTAAAAAACTGTGAAAAGTATCACCTTTTTGTGATATTGGATTTGCACGGCGCTTACGGTTCGCAAAACGGGCGCCACCATTCGGGCGATACCGCCACCGGCGGTGATTTGTTCGGTAACAAGCAAAACGAGGCACTCACCGTGGCACTGTGGAAAACGGTTGCGGCGCATTTTAAAGACAACCGCTTTGTGGCAGGGTATGATCTGCTCAACGAACCCGAGGGTAAACCTGATGGTTTAACGGCAGAAACCCAGTGGGATTTTTACGATGCACTGTATCGCCAAATCCGCACGGTAGATACAAACCATTTACTCTTTTTGGAATCGTGTTGGGATGCCGACCATATGCCCGACCCGCACGATTACGGGTGGGAGAATGTCGTGTATGAATACCATTATTATAATTGGGATAACGGCAATGATTTAAAGAGTATGAAATCCTATTTTCGCTATAAAGCGAAATTGGAATTTACACGCAATACGCTCAAATATCAAGTGCCGGTATTTGTAGGCGAATTTACCTTTTTTGACAATCCCGATTGTTGGCGCTACGGCTTAGAGTTTTTTGAAAAACACGAAATGAGCTGGGCGATGTGGACTTATAAAGGGCAGGTGCAATCAAATTGGGTATTATACAAGGGTGCCGAAAGAACCGCCGAGAATATCGTGACCCCGCAAACCGATTATCAAAAGGCAGAGCATATTTTTGTCGGCGTGCAAACCGACACATCTTTCCACGAAAATACGGCACTTATCGGTATCATAAAAGAGT
Organism: Oscillospiraceae bacterium; assembly: GCA_902794945.1. Taxonomy (GTDB): domain Bacteria; phylum Bacillota; class Clostridia; order Oscillospirales; family Acutalibacteraceae; genus RUG714. The sequence continues at coordinate 4,313 of CADBJA010000206.1, read as the reverse complement.
ATTTGTAAACTCCCCAATCACCCCAATCAGGGGACGGTTCCTTGATTGACAATCAAATGAAAAAGTGATACTATGCAAGTGGAGGTGTTATTATGCCAAGAACAGCAAGAAAAAAATCCGAATCACAGATTTATCATATTATGTTGCGCGGTATTAATAAACAAAATATTTTTGAAGAGGCGGAAGATTATAAAAAAATGTTAGAACTATTGCAATACTGTGTAGAAAAAAGCGGTGTTGAAATCTATGCTTATTGTTTGATGACCAATCATATACACCTTTTGTTAAAAGAGGGGAACGAACCGCTTGGAATCACTTTTCGCAGATTAGGCAGTAAATTTGTATATTGGTATAATACAAAATATCAGCGAACCGGGCACTTATTTCAAGATAGGTTCAGGAGTGAGGCGGTTGAAGATGACAGTTATTTTGCAACTGTGTTGCGCTATATTCATTTAAATCCGGTTCAGGGCGGTTTAGTCAAAAATGCATCGGATTACTTATATAGCAGTTACAACGGATATTTAAATAATAATTCTTGGTTTAATACCGCAAAAGCATTTACGATACTGCCAAAAAAGAATTTTGTTGCTTTTCATCAAGAGAAAAATGATGATAAGTGTATGGATATTATTGAAGAACAACAGCCTCATTTAACGGAAGAAAAAGCAAAAGAAGTGATGCACCGTGTAACAAAATGCCGGTCCAGCTCGGAGTTTCAAGCGTTAGAAAAGGAAAAAAAGAAAGATTATATCCGCACGATGAAGAAAAAAGGTTTATCCATTCGGCAAATATCGAGATTAACCGGCGAGAGTTACTATATAATACAAAAAACATAATCAATCAAGGAACCGTCCCTTGATTGTGAAGGAACACCGCATGAATTTCTTTCACACACAACAAATGAAAGTGTGCAAATAAATAAAAATGATGTTGGTGCAATGCACCAATGATGTATCGGCTAACGCCGAAATGATGGTTTGCAGGTACAATGTGCGTAGCACACATCATTAGCGTAAGCGACATCATTACCGCAGGTAACATCATTTGCCGTAGGCAAACATCATTGCGTGAAAGCTTCTTTCACGCTAACCGTCCCCTGATTGGGAAAATATAAAGGAGTTTTTTATGGCTGGTACAAAAACAGTTTTAAATGCGATGAGCAAGCAGAATTTGGAATGGGCTTGCATTTTTCACTCAATAGAATTCAAGGAAAGAGAAACAAAAGCGGTGCTTGTAGAAAAGTTACTTCCCACTGTAAGTGATGAAAAATCATTAGATGCATTTTATCCTTATATGAGCGACGAAGAAATCGGCATCCTCAAGCACTACCTTACTCATAAGGAGTTTGCGGGAATATGGGATGATGCTAAATTGCGCATTTTTGAAAGTATCGGTTTTATGTGTCGCAAGGGGGATGACATAATCATTAGCGATGTTTTGGCGAACTATATTCAAAAGCCTCATTATTCTTTAGAGCAAAAGAGACGACAGTTTGATTTGATTATTCGTTATTTTACTGCTTGTTCCAATCTTTACGGGATTTTTCCTTACGATTTAGCCATCGATTATTATTGTAAATATGAGCATAAACGATTAAAAAAGAGGGATATTTTGGATATTATAAACATCATTTATGCCAAGTTTCTACCCTTTGAACCGGAAGATGAGTTTATAGTCAATGCCGAAGTGTATTTAGTTGATGATGATTTTTGTGAGGAGCTGTTTGATGAGCAGGCAAATAAACCCTATGCCATATTGCCCAAAAGTGAGTTGTTGAATTATTTAGATAAGGATTATGTGCCTAAAAATAAATATTATCGGCAAATGTCAACATTTCTCTCATTAACATGCGGTATCTCTAAAATAGAGGCGGATGACATAGCATTTGAATTATCCCATATGGCAAGGGCGCAGGTAGATACGGATATGGTGTTTGAATTACTTGATGATTTTGATATTTGTTTTTCAGACCAACTTCAACTAAATAGTTTTTTTGCGGCTTATCAAAACCTTTGCAATAATACCAGATTATGGCATAACTGCGGTCATACGCCAAATGAATTAAGAGAGAAGATGCTTCGCGAAAAGTAAAATCAATCAAGGAACCGTCCCCTGATTGGGGATGGAGGGCACAGAGACCCTCCCCTACAAAATAGAGCGAAGCGGAACGGGAGCGGGTGTCCCGCCCACCACTCTTCACTCTTCTCTATTCACTCTTCACTGCGTGAAAGTTTCTTTCACGCTAAACCGTCCCCTGATTGGGAAACAAAACGAAAGGCAAACCCGTGACAGATAAGAATATAGAAATTGCAAAAAAAATAGCCCTTGCCGTAGAGCGTGAAGGCGGCAAAACCTACTATGTGGGCGGTTTTGTGCGCGACAGGTTAATGGGGCGTGAAAATAAGGATGTAGACATTGAGGTGCACGGCATTACGCCCGATGCGCTCTTTGCTGTTTTAGACAGTTTGGGCGAGCGGATGAACATTGGAGAGAGTTTTGGTATTTTGGGGCTTCGGCATTATGAAATTGATATTTCTATGCCGCTCCGTGAAAAAGAAATCGGCACCGGTCACAAAGATTTTGAAGTGACGGTGGATCCGTTTCTCGGTGAAGAAAAGGCGGCAATGCGCCGTGATTTCACCGTGAATGCTTTAATGCAAAATGTACTTACGTGGGAAGTGCTCGATTTTTTCGGTGGCAAAGAGGATATAAAAAACAAAGTGATTCGCCATGTGAATGACAGCACTTATACCGAAGATGCCCTCAGGGTGTTGCGCGCGGCACAGTTTGCCGCAAGATTCGGCTTTCAAATTGCCGAGAGCACACGGGCACTCTCCGCTACGGAGGACTTGACACGGCTCTCAAAAGAGCGCATTATGGGTGAGATGCAAAAGGCGTTATTAAAAGCCGAAAAACCTTCGATTTTCTTTGAGTGCCTGCGCAGGATGCAACAACTCGGGTTTTGGTTTAAAGAACTTGAAGCACTTATCGGCATCCCGCAACGGGCGGATTTTCACCCGGAGGGCGATGTGTGGAACCACACTATGCAGGTGCTTGATGAAGCGGCGGCACTCAGAGAGCAGAGTGAACAACCGCTCTACTTTATGTTGGCGGCACTGTGCCACGATTTCGGCAAGGCGGTAACTACAAGTGAGCAAAACGGTGTGATTCACGCCAATAATCACGAAGTGTTGGGATTGCCGCTGATTGAAACTTTTTTAAAGAGATTAACAAACGAGAAAAAACTGAAACAATATGTTATGAATATGACAAAACTGCATATGTTGCCGAACCGTTATGTAGCAGAACATTCGGGCAAAAAAGCGTATATGAAACTGTTTCACCGCGCTATGTACCCGAAAGATTTGTTGCTTTTGAGTAAGGCGGATTACTTCGGCAGAGTGGGGGAAACTACCGATAAACAACAAATGCAAAATGCATATGTGCCGGTAGAAAAAGCACTGTGTGAAATGCTTTATGCATATGAAGAACTGATGCGGCAACCCTATGTAACGGGAAGCGATTTGGCACAAGCCGGTGTAAAACCCGGGCAGATGATGGGCGAGGTGCTCGCCTATGCCGAAAAACTGCGCCTTGCCGGTGTACCCAAAGAGGGGCAGTTGAAGCAATCGCTTGCGTATGCAAGGGAGTTGAAAAAGAAATTCTAATTTATCTGCTCACTGCGTTCGCAAAAGAATAAAGAAAAAAGAAGAAAGAAGAATGAAGGGCGGGACACCCGCACCCGCTCCGCTTCGCTCTAAACTGCCTTCCCCTTGAGGGGAAGGGGGACCGCTTGCGGTGGATGAGGTGTGAATAAGATCTCTCCGCTTTGGTCGAGATGACAATAAACTGTCATTCCGAGCGTCGGAATCTTTAAAATCGGTGCGCCGAGGTCGTCGCACCCTACATAGAGCGTAGCGGAACAGGCGCGCATAAAAATCTAACCGCTTAATGCCCTCCCTTGTCAGGGAGGGTGCCGACAAAGTCGGCGGAAGGGTAGTCTTATAATGCAAGGCGTAGCCTTGCCACCAACCACTTCACTCTTCTCTATTCACTATTCACTGCGTGAAAGTTTCTTTCACGCTAACCTTCCTATGATTGGAACAAAATAAAAAAATCAATCAAGGAACCGTCCCCTGATTGGAAATCAAGGAACACCGCATGAATTTCTTTTATTCACACACAACAAATGAAAGTTATCGGGAGGGCATGGAGACAATGTCATTAAGTTTAGTGACATAAAAGAAGAAAAAAGCAACCATGCGACAATGAAAAATCGTTGTGTGGTTGTTTTTTGTGCTCATTTAGAG
>CADBJA010000205.1 GCA_902794945.1 Oscillospiraceae bacterium | reverse complement strand
TTAATCCCTGCTTCTTTTTGTAAGCCGTAGGGTTGGGGATTCTCAATGCATTGAGTTTTCTGACAATGCCGAGAATGCTGGTACCCTCTAAAAAGAGCTTATAAATCATTCTCACCACTTCTGCAGCTTCCTCATCAATCATCAGTTTGTGGTGGTCCGCAGGGTCTTTTTTATAACCGTAGCAGGCGAAAGAACCGATAAACTTGCCCTGCCTGCGGGAAACATTGAGTGTTCCGCGCACATTGACCGAGGTGGTGGCGGCAACACTTTCATTAATAACATTTTGCACACCGACTGCAATGCACTGCGTTGCGGAGTTCATCGTGTTTGAAAAGGAATCCACACCGTTGTTTAGCGCAATAAAACGCACTTTCAGGCGCACAAACACATTGTCAATGTAATTGCCGGATTCCGTATAGTTTCTGCCAAAGCGGGAAAGGTCTTTTACAATCACGCAGTTGACTTTGCCTTCATAAATATCCTCCATCATGCGCTTAAAATCCGGTCGGTCAAAATTGGTTCCGCTCCATCCGTCATCCACATAGGTATCAAAGAGTTCTAATTCCGGGTGGTTTTTTAAATATTCCATCAGAATTTCTCTTTGGGAGGTAACAGAGTAACTTTCACCCTTGTCGCCATCTTCTTTTGAGAGCCTAATATAAAGAGCAACCTTCCACGTTTTTTCTTGTGAAGGTTGCTCCATGTATGCTTGATATTTTTGAGTCATAAAAACATCCTCCATCTATTCATTTGATGAAGGTGGCATAATCATTATTTCTGCAATATTATTGTAGCACGCCGCCTTCTTATTTTCAACTGCCAATTATTGGCAGTTTTCATCTGCCGCTATATCCAACAACGAATCGTATAGCGTTTTACCGTTCCCGAAGTTTAGTTTCACTTTCATATCGCCGACGCGAATTGTGTATGGGTTTTGCACAAGTTTAAAATAGCGCTGAGAGCGCCGATTGATGGTTTCCGAAATATTTAATTTCAACTCTTTCACATCATAAAGTTTTTCGGGGTCGGTTTGCTCTATATCTGCCTTTTGAAGTTCCATAAGTTGTGTTCTGCTTAATTCCAAAAAATCACCTCTATTGGTTATTTTTGGCTTTATACATTCAAATATTCTGTAAATAAACATTTTAATTGCTTGCATTGTTATCGTATCCTTTCACTTGTTCTGTATCTGCCGCCACGGAACCGGCTCTCAATAGCGCGTTCTTCAATTTTTGTGTTACGCTCCATGCTGTCTTTATCGGCAAGTATGTGGCGGGCTGTGCGGCTTTCTTTTCTGATTGCCGTCAGTTGTTCTGTTAAAGCATTCTTTTGAGTAAGGTACTGCCGCTTTTCTTCGGCTGTTTTTGCGCGGGAACACTTGTTGTGAAGTTTGTTGCGCTCTTTTTCCAGTTGCAGGATTTTTTCGTTGTTATTCTCAATAAACTGCTCCACATTTTGGTAGGTTTCAAAATCATATTTCCCGACCAGGCGCACTTCTTCCGAATAGCGCTCAATATAGCGCAACGCTTGCCGCAGTTCGGGTGAGAGGGGGCGGTGCTCACTCTCCGGCGGGAGGATTCCCAGCAGATAACAGTAGCGGTAGTAGTATGATTTTAAACCCTTAACTTCTCTCATAATGGAGAGTTGATTCCAAAAGCCTTGGTAGTAATCGCGGTACGGTTTGCTCGCCACCATGCCCATCAAGCTACGGTATTTTTCGTAAGCTTCCCGCTGCGGCTGCGCTTCAATTCGTTTTCGGATTGCGACATTGGTATATTTTTCGCCGAGGCGATACAGCCGCGTTGCTCTGCGTTCATTGATAGAACGAATCATCCAACAGCGCGCACGGTTATTGATCTCACAAATATATCCTTCCTCCCGCAATACAGTTAAAAACTGACTGTGAGTGGCGCCGTGCTCTATGGCAAAGTCAATTGCACTGCGCATTAAATTGTATTTGGTCGGCGCGTTTTCTTTCTCGGCAAAGTAAATGCTGCGCGGTGTTTTGCCCATCGGCTTTTCAATCACAGAAAGCCCATGCGCCAAACAAATTTCATCCGATGTGCGGCGCAGGCGATGTATTTCCGACTTGGAGTAATTGTACTTTTTACCATCGAGATATGACACGGAGTTGATGCAAAAATGATTGTGCAAATGCTCGCGGTCGAGGTGAGTGGTGACGATGACTTGGAAGCGGTCACCCCACATTTTTTTGGCAAGCTCCACACCGATTTTGTGGCATTCCTCGGCGCTCACTTCACCCGGCTGAAAGCTCTGGTAACCGTGCCAGGCAATGTAGCCTTTTGTTTTGCCAAACTGCTGTTTGGTTAGTATCATTTGTTTGAGAGCAATTTCTTTGAGGCAGTTGATGCCGCTGACATATTGTTCTTCTTTTGTTTTGTCCTCCCGCGTGACATAGTCAAAAAGGTTTGACAAATCGTGTTTACTCTCGCTCTTTGCGGTGGTCTTTTTCGGATTCTCCACATAGTTGATTAAGTCATTCAGGCTGCCTTCAATGTGCCAAAGGGAAGTGGTCGCCATACTCATCCCACCTTCCAGGGCGAAGTGCTTTTGGCTTGGAATTTGAGTATCCATTCTTCCAACTCTTTGCACGCTGAGAGGATTACCGCTTCATTGCCGGCATTGGTTTTGATTTTGTCGTGAATGGTGTAGAGCTCGTTCATCAATTCCCAAAACATATGGTCGGGGAGCGCCTGCGGCACCAAGAAGTGAAGCACAAAGCGAATGTATTCCGACTTGGTAGAGTTGGTTCGCGCGCATGCTTCTTCCAAGCGGCGAATGTCATCATTATAGAGTGAGAGCGTAACCTGTTTTCTTTTCTCTTTTTGGGGCATAGTAGCCTCCTTTCATGGGGTGTTATTTTGCGATTTTTTAAAATCGTGGATTTGTCACGACAAATCCGATGCTCGCTAAAGTCTGTAGCAGACTTTTTTCTTTGTATTAAGACCCGTTTTTACTTTCCTTTTTTACCGGTAAATGCGGGGAGGTTCGTGCATTATTGCTCAATCTTTTTCTTCTTTCGGCAGAGTAGGGCGCCGTTAGGCGGAAGGATAACCGCCCCTTTTTTACCTCAAATTCAAGCAGCCCGCTTTCGCGGTCGCGCGCCACTAACCGGCACTCGGTAGGGTAGGCGGCAGCAAAAGCCGATAAGCGGTTTTTGAGGTCGGTGTTGTGCGTGCATACGGTGATGTAAGCACCCGCCTCATCAAAAAATATGTCGGTAGTCTTTTCTCTTTTGCTCAGTCCTGTTTTCATTAAGTACCTCCTTTCATTATCGCCGGAGGGGACAAAAGTCCTCTCATATATATGTATTTGTTCG
>CADBJA010000204.1 GCA_902794945.1 Oscillospiraceae bacterium | reverse complement strand
AGTGCGAATGTGTCGCCCAATCGCTAACCGCTAACTGCTGCCTGCTATCTGCTTAAATTCTAATTTAGCCACCGCAAGGGTGGCGTAAATTAGAATTTAAAAAAGCAAGAGCAAACGCTCTTGCTTTTTTGTTTACTCTGTACGCAGTGCAATGACCGGGTCTTTTTTCGCCGCCATTTTTGCGGGGATTAAGCCTGCAATAAAGGTTAAGAACACGCTGATGAGAATTAGTGCAACCACACCCAATATCGGCAGTTTTGCCACACCGTGAATGCCGGAGAGGTGCGCAATAATCAAATTAATGGGAATATCGAGCAGCACCGTTGCCACAATGCCGATGACACCGGCACACAACCCTACTATCATCGTTTCGGCATTAAAGACATTGGAAATATCGCGTTTGGAAGCGCCGATGGCTCTTAAAATACCGATTTCTTTCGTTCTTTCAAGTACGGAAATATAGGTGATAATACCTATCATAATGCTTGATACCACAAGACTGATGGCGACAAACGCAATAAGCACATAAGAGACGATATTCACGATTTTACTCACGCTGTCGAGCATAGTGCCGATATAATCGGTATACTGAATTTCTTTTGCTTCACCCGCCTGCTTATTATACGCTTCAATAGCATCACTAATTGCTTCTTTCGATTCAAAATCTTTGGCATAAATCAAAATCTGTGTCGGGTTTTTGGTATCGCCCGCACCGAGGGTGCGCAAATTATCTTCGAGTGTACTGTTACTTAATACCGAGGAATACTGGTCCATGACCTGCGGTATCATCCGCTGCAGTTGGGCATTGCTCATTTTGGAGATAGATGCCTTCATCATACTCAAATACTGCGCCGGCACATAATCTTTGATTAAATCAATCACATTATCGGTGGTAATGGCTTCACCGTTTAAATAGTATTGATTATTCTCTTTGGTGATTTTAAACTTGCCGGAATCAAATTTGGCACCGGTTAAAATATCCACCTGCTCGTTGGCGCGCTGCGCTCTGACGGCTTCGGTTTTTTCATTGGCTTTTAAAATGTAATCGCCCAACTCACCCAAGTAGCCGATAGAGCCCATCTCCATAGAGGAAATGGATTCCTCTTTTGCCTTGGCAACACCCACAATTTTTACTTTTACGGATTTTGAAGAGATAAGTTGTTTGACATACTCTTCATCTCCCGAGCGGTCCTGATACACGAGACCGACCTTTTTATAGAACTCACCGGAGGGTACCACGGCATACTCTTTGCCCAAAAAGTCGGTATATTCAAATTTATCCTGCCCTTTCGATAAGCCGGTGTCCGTTTCCCCATTCATCACTTTTTTGACCATATTTTTAAACTCAAATTGGTCTAAAATACCAAGCGTATATAAGGTGTAATCGGATATTTCGTTGTTTTTATTGACAAGAAGCACCACTTCATCATATTTGGTCGGCAGTTTGCCGGCAACCACATTGTACTGATTGCCCACAAAAGAAGCATCGCCGATAAGTTGTTTCCAAATATTGGTGCGGGAGTCATACATACTCTCAAACATCGTGCCCTGGTACATCTCTTTAATGCCCACATCATCAAACAGCGGGCTCGGGTTGCTTTTGACAAGCCCCGCCGAGGTATCCGCACTGTAAATATTTAAATTGGCACCGTAATTATACTGAATATCAATGGCGTTTTCCCTGATTTCGTTGCCCTCTTTTTCCAAATACTGCTTAAATGAGCCCAAATCGTTTTTATGCACGCCGGAGAGCATATTGTTCACCATCGTACTCATCATAGAGTTGGCGTAAATTTTATCATCCTCTTTTTCGCGCTCCGCTTCTTTTTTATCTGCCGACATGGCAGTGCCCATACGTGCGCTAAAATCTGCCGTTTCGGCTTCAATTTGCACGGGGTAAGAAGAAAGGGTGCTTTCTTCAATATTATCAATATAGGTTTGGAAACCGCTCGAGAGCGATAAAATCAGCGCAATACCGATAATGCCGATAGAGCCCGCAAACGCGGTCAAAAAGGTTCTGCCCTTTTTGGTAAGCAGGTTATTTAGAGAGAGCATAAATGCCGTTTTAAACGACATATCCACCTTGAATTTTGTTTTCTTTTCTTCTGTTGCCTGCTCCGGCGCTTCTTCATACGGGTTGGTATCATCGGTAATCAAGCCATCCTGCAAGCGGATAATGCGGTTGGAGTACTGCTCTGCAAGTTCCGGGTTGTGTGTGACCATAACGATGAGTTTTTCACCGCTGATTTCTTTGAGCAGTTCCATAATCTGCACACTGGTTTTGGAATCAAGCGCGCCGGTCGGCTCATCCGCCAAAATGATTTCGGGGTCATTGATGAGTGCCCTTGCAATCGCCACACGCTGCATTTGCCCGCCGGAGAGTTGGTTTGGTTTCTTGTTCACTTGGTCACCCAAGCCCACGCGCTCAAGTGCTTTCGCGGCACGCGCCTTACTCTCCTCTTCACTCACGCCGGAAATGGTCAACGCCAGTTGCACATTTTTTAATACCGTTTGGTGCGGAATGAGGTTGTAACTTTGAAAAATAAAGCCGATACGGTGATTACGGTAGGTATCCCAATGGTAATCGGTATAGTTTTTGGTAGAAACACCGTCAATCACCAAATCGCCGGAAGTATAGCGGTCCAACCCGCCGATAATGTTCAGCAGGGTGGTTTTACCGCAACCGGAGGGACCTAAAATCGACACAAACTCGTGCTCACGGAATGTGGCACTGATGCCTTTTAACGCCGGCAGTGTCTCCTCCCCCACAATATAATCTTTTTTGATGTTTTCTAATCGTAACATGGTTTCTCCTTTTGCGAACCTATCAATTATGCACCCTCGTGCGGATAGATTGGCAACCTAATTCATGCGGAACAGCAACGGTCAAAGACCGTTGAATGATGTTTGTGCTACGCACAAGTGATGTTGTTTGCACAGTGATGTTTGTGTTACACACAAGTGATGTTTCGGCTGCGCCGAAGTTGTGGTGGCGAAATAAAGTTTCGCATTTATAAAAATTTTGAATGTTGAATAAAAGCCTATTAGCTTATTGGCTTATTAGCCTATTGGCGAATGGTGGCGAAACAGAGTTTCGCATTTATAAAAATTTTGAATGTTGAATTTTGAATGTTGAATTTTGAATTGAGGTGGCGAAACAGAGTTTCGCATTTTATGACTACCCCTCCACCGCAAGCGGTCCCCCTCCCCTGACAAGGGCAGGCGTTAAGTGGTGGCGAAACAGAGTTTCGCATTTTATTCTACATTCTACTTTCTACTTTCTACTTTCTACTTACTACTTTCTACTTTCTACTTTCTACTTTCTACTTTCTACTTTCTACTTTCTACTTTA
>CADBJA010000203.1 GCA_902794945.1 Oscillospiraceae bacterium | reverse complement strand
AAACTAATATAAGAACCTGCCTATGGCAGAACCTTGTCGTTCACAAGGCTTTGCCTTGTTCGGTAAAATCAAGTGCGAATGTGTCGCCCACCACTCTTCACTCTTCTCTATTCACTGCGTGAAAGTTTCTTTCACGTTAACCGTCTCTTTTATTGTAGTAAAAAACTGTAAATTATAATTCTTTTCATATTTTCAAAAGTATGGTATAATGCTTTTATTATTTTTTAGCAAGAGGTCCTTTGTGAAAAGAAATATTATTCTCAACATTTGTTTAATACTGATTATCGCTACCGTATGCACCGCATGTGCGGCAGGGCAGACATCCAAAAAAGAAATCACCCCTGCAGGCACCGGCTACAACTATTATCCCGATGATTTTTATTATAAAAAACATATTTATATCGGTTACGGCAAGGTGCTCAAAGATGTCAGTTACTATTCGCGTACGGCGGGCGAAAACAAAACAATGAATATTTTGTTGCCGGCGGGATATGACAGTAAAAAAACTTACCCTGTTCTTTATGTGTATCACGGTTTCCACGGCAGCCCTGCCGACCACATCAGCGAATACTCTTACCTGCGCAAACTTTACGGCAACTTGTTATTTAAAAAAGAAACCGTGCCGATGCTTATTGTCAGTGTAGATATGTATACGGCAAAGCGCGCCGAAAAAGAGGGTAAATCACAAGCAGAACTTTTTAAAATTTACGGCAAAGTGGCAGAGGATATTGTGCTTGATGTTATTCCTTATGTGGAGTCACATTACAGCGTGAAACCGGGTAGAGAAAATCGCGCGGTTGCCGGCGTTTCGGAGGGCGGTTCTAAAGCCCTTTGCACCGCTTTTCAACATCCCGATATGTTTTCATACATCGGTGCATTTGCACCCGACCCCGGCTTTGTTCCCACCCCGTATTACCACGGTACATTTTGGGAAAACGCAATGTTTGGCACACTCCCTGTGCCGGCGGCAGAGAATATGCCGCGTTACCTCTATATGGCGGTAGGCTCCAAAGACCCGTGGAATGTGGGTGTAACAATGGATTATAAAAAGCAATTTGATAAAGCGGGCATTCCCAATCACACCGATTTGGTAGAGGGCTTTGAGCATGAACTGGATTTTTGGCAACCCTGTTTTTACAATTTTCTAAAAAGTTGTTTTCGCTAAAGCGTCAGGCTGCTGCGCTTATAGCGCTCCAAAAAACGGTGTGTCGGGGTCGCCACGCCCTACAAATTAAAAACCGCAATTCACCATTTCATCCGTAGGGTGCAACGACCCCGGCGCACCGCTTTTCAACACAGGTAACCGTCCGAGACCACTGAAAAAGTCAAGAGCATTTAAGAGACATTGGATAGAGACGAATCATCTCCCCAATGTCTTTTTTGTTTAACATAGTGCTCAAATTTCCTGTAATTAAGCCATTTTTCGGAATAAAAGTAGTGCATTTTCAAGCGATTTATGGTATAATTAAAGTATAATAATCAAGGAGAAATCACTATGCTTAAGCCAATAAAAAATAGCCCAAGCTTCTACAGTATGCTTTATGATAAAATCCCGGAAGATCATTTGTTAAAAAAGATAGATTCTGCAGTTGATTTCAGCTTCATTAATGAACTTCTGGAGGATAGTTATTGCAAAAACTTCGGCAGACCGGCAAAAGAACCAGAAATGATGATGAAACTTTTGTTTTTAGAGTATCTGTATAATTTATCTGATGTAAGAGTCATTACAGAAGCCACATACAATTTGGCATACTTATGGTTCTTAGGCTTGAATCCGGAAGACACACTGCCTGACCCGAGTTTGCTGGCTAAATTTAGAACACAAAGGCTTAAAGATGTTACCCTTGATGAAGTATTAAGTGAAATTGTCAGACAATGTGTTGAAAATGGTGTTATCAAAAGTGATTCCCTCTCGGTAGATACAACACATATTGAAGCGAACTGTACTAAAAAGGTGCCTGAAAGAATCATGAAACACCTTGCAAAAAGAATCTTTAAAGCATTAGAAAAAGATAATGGAACATTGCCATCGGATATAGATACAAATATACCGGATTATGAGACAATAAAAGACCATAAAGAAGCCAAAAAAGTGATGAAGGAGTTTGTTGAAAAAACAATTAACAGTGCTTCTGATTATGCCAAGGAAAATACACTGGCAGCTATTGAAGAAGCAAAAGAAGTATTAAGTGATGAAAAGTTTTTAATTCAAAAAGGACTTCGTGCTTTATCCGATAAAGATGCCCGCGTAGGAAACAAATCAAAAACACAACAATTTTTCGGATATAAGGCAGAGTATACAATGACAACTGATGAAAGAATTATCACGGCAATTGATGTTCACACCGGTGAATATGTGGATGGAAAAGAATTTGAAGATTTGTTAAACAGAACAATAGATACAGGTTTAAGTGTAAAAGAAATGTATGGCGATAAAGCATATTTTAGAAAAGATATTCTTGAATCTTTAGAGGAACAAAAAATCAAAGGATACATTCCTGTCAGCGCAAGTGTATACAAAATAGATGAAGAACTTTTTTCATATAACAAAGACAGTGATCAATGGTTTTGTTTTATGGGAAATCATACGGTGAGTTGTAAGAAGAAACAACAAACAAAAAACGAAAAAAACTATGAAACTCTTTCCTATGTTTTTAGAAAAGAGCAATGCCGAGAATGTCCACATCGAGATATTTGTATGCCAAAAAGCAAAAGCATTAAAAACGCAAGAAGATTGGTCGTAAGTACAAGCGCACCATTCTTTTATGAAAAAAGTCAGGAACAGAAAAGTCCCGAATTTTTAGAAAAATACAAAAAGCGTGCTGCACATGAATGGAAAAATGCAGAAATAAAACGCTTTCATGGATTATCCCGAGCGCGAGGCTGGGGATTGCGAAGCCTGCAATTTCAAACAAAACTAACTGCCATAGCAGTAAATCTAAAACGAATAGCCGCAATAACGGTGAAAAAAGAAGCAGAATGCAGCGATAGCACTGCATTCTGCTTCTTTTCTTTTAATCAGCAATAATTTTATATTTGAAAACAAAAAAACAAAAAATGAATTGCCTTTTTCAGTGGTCTCTAACCGTCCCTTGATTGCCGAATGATATTGAATAAAATATGGAGATTCTATGAACCGAGAAGAAGTTATCAAATTTATTAAAGAATATTTTGGCGTAGAGGGCAAGAGCCTATGGGCAGCATTCCCGAATTACCTTGTTTTTCGCAATGCGCGCAATCGCAAATGGTTCGGGTTGCTCGGCGATGTGGAGCGCGGTAAATTAGGGCTTCCCGGCGAGGGTAAAGTTGATTTGCTTGTCATCCGCTGTGACCCGTTAATGGTGGGCTCACTC
>CADBJA010000202.1 GCA_902794945.1 Oscillospiraceae bacterium | reverse complement strand
TCGGTAAAATCAAGTGCGAATGTGTCGCCCACCACTCTTCTCTCTTCTCTTTTCTCTCTTCTCTTTTATCGAGCGTTAGTGAGATAAATTAGAATTTACAAATCATTCAAATAATACCCTTCATCATACACCACATCTGCCATAGAGCCGGCGCTTGCCCAAAGGGCGTCCGCCTTGAGTTTCCACGCCGCATAGCCGTGCATATCGGTCGGGAATGCCTGATAATGGTGCTTGATTTTAGAAGCGATAGACGAATAATGTAATAACTTTTTAATGGTTTTCGGGCGCATTCTACCGTTCAAAACACCTTTTAAAAGCCCTTTGATTAATTCGTTTTTCTCTTGCTTTTTATCGACTTGTTGGTTCAATAAGTTATTTTTAAAAATGAGATTATGTTCAAATTCATAATCATTTTCTTCTCTTGAGCAATCTACCGCGCCCGTCATTGTGGCGAGCAATTCCGCAAACACCGCGCCCTGTGTGGTTTGGTAGCGCACATTTACACCCCACATTTCCTCTGCCGAAGCGATGCCTTCATTTTGCAGAGCATAGCCGATTTCTTCTGCCGCAATATCCACCAAATACCATGCGGCGGTGACTCCCTCACCGTTATTGGGTTTGGTTAAGCATGCACTGTCACCGAGTGCCACGAATCCGTCTGCCACAAATGAATACGGCGGTCTATGATACGGTACGGTGCCCCGCTCCACTTTATCAATATGATAGGGCGGAATGGTTATATTCTCTAAAAACTTTTGCAAGCACCGCTCGCCGTAAGCATAAGACATATTGGCGCCCACGCCCAAAATGGCACCGCTTTCTATTTCACGCGGGGCAATCCACACTTTATAATATGGCCACGAAATGGTATGGCGAATATGCACTTTTTCGGGTTTTAAGAAAGATATATAATTGACGGTAACATAGAATTTATCGCTATCTTTCAGTTTGAAATTTTCGCAAAGATTATCCTCCGGCAGTTTTGTTCTCACCGCTGCCGCTATGCCGGAACAATCGGCAAGAAGCCTGCTGCTAACGGTGAACTCTTTTTCACCCTGCCGCAGTTTAGCACCGACCACTTTGCCGTTTTGTATAATAACGTCTTCAAAAGCGGTTTCAAACCAAAAATCAACGCCGTATTCTTCTGCCCAGCGCATTAAGCGCCCCACATATGCCGGCAAATCCATCACATATACGGTATGTTCATGGTATTTTTCCCATTTGCCGAGCGCCGAACGAGAGGCGGAGAATTTGAAAGAGTGTAAAAAATCTTTCCCCTCCTCCGGTTTTGGCACGGCATATTTTTGCATTTCGCCATAATCCATATGAAAGACCCTCAGGCGCTTGGCGAGGTCTTCTTTTTTATCTTTTTCTGCCACCAACACCTTATACCCTTGCTCCGCCATACGCTTGGCAAAGTATAAGCCGGCGGTACATGCGCCGATGATGACAATATCATACTGCATTTTCATCATTCCTCTTTCTCAAATAAGTATGTGGCGGAAATGTTCCGCCACAAATCGGGATATTTTTATTCGGGTACGGCAAAATTCACGGCGCCCGGCGCAATCTCTACGCTAAAGCGGTTTTCATAAATAATTTCGCCGTCAAGTGAATACGCAAACCCCTCAGGTGCAACAATATCCACCTTTTTTGCCTGCCTGTATATAACAATATCCTGCATTTTCGGGTCATCTAAATGTTTTCCCTCGGTATATGTACCTAAAATCTGTACAAAGCGCAATCTGGATATCGGTTTGATTAAACACACATCAATCAATCCGTCATCCGCCACGGAGCGCGGCGCGCATTTAAAGGAACCACCCACATATTGACCGTTGGCAAGCGTACAAAGTAACAGCCGTCCGTCTTCATTGAGCACTTCCCCATCCGCACGCACTTTGCACTTATTTTTCATACTTTTTATCAGCGCCGTAACTACGCCTTTGGTATAAACGCTTTTGCCGCCGTGTCCGGTCTTTTCTCTTTGCTTATTAATAGTAATGGCAACTGTGGTATCAAAACCGAAATTGACCACATTGTTGGCATACCTGTCACCGACTTTTAATAAGTCAATTTTTTTATCTTCCGCCTCAATCAGTGCAGCAACATTTAAAAACTTTTCGGCACCGCCAAAGGCCTTCACAAAGTCGTTACCGCTGCCGCATGGGTAACAACTGACGGAAACATTTTTGTGCCCTACGGCACCGTTAAACACTTCATTGACCGTACCGTCACCGCCACACGCAATAAAGCGCACCGGTGCGTCGCCGTGAACGGCTAAATAATTACCGATAAACTCCGTGGCATCCCCCACGGCTTTGGTAATATAAATTTCACAGTCATCCTTTTGGGGAAGGTTTTCAATTTGGGAACGAATTATCGCTGCATGGTCTTCTTCACCGGCGTGCGGGTTTACAATAAAAATATACTTCATCATAGGTTCCTCCGTTTATAATATGTTTATTATTTTAAAAGCAAGATACCAATCGTAATAAAGGCTTCACCTAATAAGTAGGTTAACATAACCGTAAAATGTCTTTTGAAAATAATATTTTTATTATCGTGGTAACGCACTAAGAATAATGTGCAGTCGGATGCAAAGAACAGGACTGCGCCAATGTAAGCGATAAGGCTTGCCGCATTCATATTACTCATTAACTGCATAAGCGCAAATACATTCATCGTACTGTTGGCGATGAGATATAAATACATCGGTACCACCATAATTTTAGGTGTGTTCTTTTTGACTGACAGAATAATTTTGAGTGCAATCCCCAAATACACAATGGCAACGGGAATAACGATATACCATTTTACCGCCGCAAAATCAATACGCGGCAAATAGACGGCAATAAAGGTAATGTGACTGATTAAGAACGAAATACCGCCGCAGGTAAACCACACATTACCTTTCGGGATGAGCAACACATCCCCCAGCCAACTTGTGGCAATCGCGGCAATAAGTACCCAAGAAAGTTGGTACGGCTCTTGCCTTGCCGCAAAAATATAAAACAGTAATAAACATCAAAAGTAGCTATATTTACACAATTAAAAATTTGTCCACAATTTCACTTATATACAAAGAGAATTTCTTGCGAAATAGGAACGGTTGTGCCATAGTTTTGGTATGTCAATATTTGGTTTAAATAAAGGAAATACACTAACATTTTCAAACAAAACAATGGATTACACTGTCTTTGGTAAAGGAGATAAGCATTTAATAATATTACCAGGACTAGGTGATGGTTTTAAAACAGTAAAGGGCTTAGATCAAAACATGCGCATGATGTTTAAGATATTTGAGGATGAATATAAGGTTTATGTGTTCTCACGCATCAATGAACTACAAGAAGGCTATTCAATTAGAGACATGTCTAATGA
>CADBJA010000201.1 GCA_902794945.1 Oscillospiraceae bacterium | reverse complement strand
TTTCCGTGGATTTCTTTTCACGGAAATAAGAAAAGAGACCGCAAAATTGTTGATATTTTTTTATAGATATAGTATATTTAAATTGGAAAAGGTTGTATTTTAAACCGCCTAAACGATAAAATGTTTTCTATTGTTACATTGTCCGCTCCAATTGGCAAGAAAGACAGAACCTTCTTTACGCCGTTCAAAATCAGCCCTCTTAATAATTTTATTAAAAGGAGGCAGATACACATATGAAAAAATATTTCAAGGTTTTATTAAGCGTCATATTGGTGATTTGTGTTGCCGTGAGTGCATTTGCGCTCACCTCGGTGTTTTCCTCTGCGCAAGCAGTGGCAAAGGGAATTTCAACCGAGTTTAAGGGAACAAATGATTTCAATTATTATGTCACTTTGAGCAGCAACACCATACAAGATACTGCACTGCAATTGGTAATTTATAACGATGGAGAAGATACTGTTTTGATAAGTAAAATCGAAAACAACGGCACCTCCATCCGCTATACCGGTTTCAGCCAAAATATGCCGGTGAACCCCGGTGATGTTACACCCATCGGCATTTCCGGCACGGTGAATAACAATTCCGTGTTAATTGTCACCATTACTTATTACAAGCAGGGCAATCCTACCGCTACGGCGGAAACCTGCTCGGCTTACATTTTTGCAAGTGATTCACAAGAGTATACCGCCGCCGAGTCGGAAGGGTATATTCCGTTTCGGCCTCCGGCTCACGGAATCGGTGTTGTAACGACACATACCTTTTCACCGGTTTCCACGGCAACGCTTCATTATGATGATGAAAATGAGAATGATAAACTTGAAGCGCGCAATGAAATTGAAATCTATGTAGATGGTGACCGCTATACACAGTGGCAAGATTTAAATATGAGTTTATCTTTATTCAACTATGTGGAGGATTACGGGTGGCAAATTTGGCGGGCAGATCTTTACAGAGACCATGCTTACTTTGACCAACTCGAATTAGAGCAAACCAGCCAAACCGGCTCCATGTTTTTTGACGGCTACGGCACCGATAAGGATAATCCGCAAATTGTGAGCACCTTTGACGGTGAAACGAAAGAAGGCTATTTTCTCCAAGCAGGGCAGAATTTAACGGTAAGTTCCGTCGTTACCGGTAAAGTGCCGGAAGAGGCTGAATCCACCTTTACGCTCAAACTGCGAGAATACGGGCAAATGGGCGGCTTTTTCGGCTACGGCGCCATTCAAACCGATGAAATGCACCCGCAGTGGAATATTACCGTTTATAACAATAACAAAAAAGCAATTAAAGATGAATTGGCATATCTTGCCGGGCTCGGGTTAAATAAGAGTTCTTATAAGAGCGGGTGGGATGCCTATGAATCTGCCCTCAAGCAAGCGTATGTTGCCCTCGGCACAAATCGCATTAAAGCAGAAGGTGTGCAAACGGCACTCGACAATGTGATTGCCGCCTATAACGGCTTGGTACGCTATGCCGTTGTTTATACCAATCACTACTTCTATCAGGGGAATGATGACTCAAATCCTGTATTAATCGACCAAAAAATTGATATGCAAGTAAGTAACAACGCTTCCTATGCACCCGATGTCTTAACAAACGGTACTTTTACGGACTACACATTTAATCGCACAAATGTAGTGCGCAATCAAATGGTTGCGGTGGATGAGAGCAACAATTACACACAAACCATTAACCAATACTATTGGTATGTGGATACCACTGCTTTACAGGCAACCATCACCATACAGGAAAACACAGTGAATACGGATGAAGACGGTAATGAAATTTATACTGCCGACTCTTGGCAAAACTATGCGGATGCTGCCGCTTCAGCAAGGCAGGTGTTAAATAATACCGCTGCTTTCCAAGCGGATTTGGATGCCGCCAAATCGGCGTTAGATGCCGCACATGATGCACTGGTAAAATTAGATTTTGATACTGCATGGTTAGAAGAAGGTATCGGTTGGGCATCCAACATCATTGATAATTCTTATGATGATGATTTCGGCAGAGATTGGGATACCGGTGAACTCTTTGCTTCACCCTATGCACAAAACTTATATGCTAACCTTGTTTCCGCCTACAATGAAGCGGTAGAAGTGACCAATGATCCGGACTTCACCAAGGCGCAGGCAGACAGAGTGTGCGCTGCACTTTGGCAGGCAATCAATAACCTTCGCGTGAAGGATGAAACCACCAAAGGGCTTTTTCAGGCGGATAATGTTCGTCATGCGGATATGGATAAGTACGGTTATTACAAAGGTTTAAATGACAAGTTAATAGAAAATACCGGTTTAAGAGTTGTTTACAACGATATTTTAGATAACACTGCCGGTAATTACAGGCTTAATGAATCGGACTTTACGGCAGAAAGTTGGTATATGCTTCAAAATGCGCTTTACGGTAATTTTGCACCGGATATGTGGGCGTGTGCTTCTACCGAGGAACCGTACCCGACTTATGACGGTGAAGATGAAATGAGCGTACCGGCATACTCTATGCTCAACAACATTTGGTTCCTCGCTTCACAGGCAGATTATAACGCTTGCCGCGACAATTTGCTCGATAAAGTCAATCACCTTGAGTGGATTGTAGATGCTTCCGCCTTAGAAGAGCAAACTGATTTGGCGTTAGCATACAATCTTTCCGATTACACCAACGCCACTGCCGAACCGTTGCGCACAGCGTTAAAACAGGCACAGGCAATGATAAATAAATTGGAAGAGCCGCAGTATTACGGTGATGCCGAAGCGGTCACCACCGAGCAGGCAAATGAAATGGCAGAGGAACTTGCCGCAGCAGTTGCCGCATTGCAGTTAAAGCCCTATTTTGAGACCCCCACGGGTGGCGTTTCCTTCGGTGAGAGTGGTTATATTTACGGCGAGCCGATAGGGCAAACCATTGAAACCGCACTCTCTCACTTAACCGTTGCCAATAACTATGAAGGTGTTGTCATTACCGTGAAAGATAGTCAGGGCAATCTTAAAGGCTCTGCCGATGCAGTCGGCACCGGTTACACGGTAACGCTATCCGATACAGCGGGCGAAGTGTTTGAAACCCACACCTTTGTTGTGATGGGCGATGTGGTCGGCGATGCCGTCGTCGGCGAAAATGACTTTGTACTTGTGTATGATTACGCTTTCTTTGAAGATAGTTTAACCGGCGTGTTCAAAGAAGCCGCCGATGTTAATGATGACGGTGTGATTGACCTGTCCGATGCGGTAACCATTCAAGAAATGTATGCTTAATAATGAATTCTAATAAAAGCGGATGAGTGCGCTCATCCGCTTTTTTAGAATTTAATGAATGATGAATATTGAATAATGAATAATTGTGGGAGGGACACCCTCACCCGTTTGATAGATGGAAAGAGAATATCTATTCTGCGCAT
>CADBJA010000200.1 GCA_902794945.1 Oscillospiraceae bacterium | reverse complement strand
GTGCTTGTATGCGGTTTTGCAGGCGGATTACTTTTAAACGAGATTATTTCGAAGATTCCGTTTATCAGGTGGGCGGTAATCGGTATTTCCAAGGAGAAAAAAGATGTTCAAAGATAACCTTGTATATTTAAGAAAACTAAACAATATGACGCAGGAGGAGCTTGCTGAAAAAATCAACGTTTCCCGTCAGTCGATTGCAAAATGGGAAAGCGGAGAAACGGTTCCCGACCTTGAAAAATGCAAATTACTCTCAGAAATATTCGGCGTTTCGCTTGATGATTTAGCCAATTATGAAGCAGAGAACCATATGGGAATGAATGTACCTCCAAAGGGTAAACACCTTTTCGGAATAGTAAAGGTTGGGGAAAAAGGACAGATAGTTATTCCAGCAAAGGCACGAAAAACATTTGATATCAAAGTCGGTGATTCTCTTGTCGTTCTCGGTGATGAAGCGCAAGGTATTGCATTGATAAAAGGTGCAGACTTTTTAAAATTGGCTGATATGATTAGAAATGATATTTAACACATATAAAACCTCGGCTAATTGCCGAGGTTTTTGGTTGCAAAGCGGTTGGCAAGCGGTTGACGTGCGTCCAAACATTCTTCGCAGTCGAAACAACACGCAGGCGTATTGTTAATGACTGCTACGAATGTTTCTCCTTTTCAGCGGCGGTACAAGTATCCGCCGCTGTATTTTTTTTCGGGTTGGCAATGAGTTGACATTTAAGCCTGCTTGAGCGCGCTGAAGGCAACCCAAGTCAGCCATTGAGAAAACCGGTTCGTCTTACAAATGACTGCAATAATGACTGCAATAAATCCTTGTTTTTCTTCAGAAACCGCTATCGAAAAACAGCGTTTCAAGGTAACCTACGATGCTCGAAACAGTCCACCGGACTGTTTCTCTGTCGAGCCGCGGCGGCAAGACGCCGCGTTCTCCGCATCGTGTCACAAGTTCAACTTTGCGCAGCAAAGCAAAATGCTGTTTTATTTGATGGAATAAGGAAAAATGAGGGTTTTGAAAAACGGGCATCTACAAGTTTTCTACAAGTTTTTGTTCTTTTAGGTATTCATCGAGTTTAGATACAGAGTCATTGGAGTATTTCTCGAAAACATCGCAATAGGTATCGAGGGTGATTTTTATGCTTGAATGCCCGAGCAGTTTGGAAAGCACTTTCACATTCATACCGCTTTCAATGCACCTGGTTGCAAAGGTGTGCCGCAAGCAATACTGGGTATACTGTGCTGCCGGCGCAATTTTTTTAAACTCTTCGTTTGTGGTATTCACAGAGATTAATTCCCCACGATTTTTATTTTTGCCTTTAAAAACCAAGCCGCTATGCTTATTATTATTTTTATAATAATTTCTTATCACTTTAAAAGCCTCTGATGAAAGCGGTACCGTGCGGATACCGGCGGCGGTTTTCGGTTCGCCGATGTAAAGTTTGCCGCTGCGCGTGCGCATGATGCCGCGCTTGACAGTTATCGTCTTTTTAAACAGGTTAATATCGGAAACATGTAGGGCTGAAACCTCACCCGGTCGAAGACCGGTAAACATCATCAGCAAGAGCATGGAAGAATAAGGCTCTTTAATCTCGGTGCGAATTTTCTCGCTTACCTGCCGCTGCTGTTCGAGGTCAAGGGCAAGCACCTTTTTGGTTTTCTTTTTTGATTTTGGCAAGGAAATATCTGCGGCAATATCCTTTTTTATTAATCCCTTTTTCAGCGCATAGCGATATGCTTGCCGTACACACCTTACCTGCTTATCCACATATGATTGAGAATAAGACAGGATGGAAGAATAATAGTTTATTATATCCTGTTCATTAATTTTTTGAATAGGGATATACGCAATTCTACTCTTTTTAAGTGCGATTATCGTATTTTCATTTCTCGCATAGGTGGAATCTTTAATTTTATTAAGCGCCTTTTTTTCGTTATTAATTTGTGCCGAGAGTACCGCCAAGGTAATGCCGCCGGTGGTGGCAAAGTCTAATTCCCCTCTTGCCTTTAAATCACGCTGTTGAGCGAGCCATTTTTTTGCATCGGTTTTATAGGTAAATAATTTGGTTTTTACTTTCTCATTACCACTGGCGTTATAGGTACCTGTGCGGAGTTTGGCGCACCATTTTTGTTTGTTATTATCATAAAAAATAGAGCCTTCGTTATTGTCTCGGCGGGTGCGCGGCGCTGCACTGTTTTTCTTTTTAGGCATAAATACACATCCTTTTTTTGCGAAAAGGGCAAAAAAGCCCCTGCGCTCTTGAAATTAAGCGCAGGGTATGGTACAATTCTCATGTGGTGTGAGGGTAGGTACCATACCCCGCATACATCGCTCCCGGTAGTTGCCGCTACCGGGGGCTTTTTTATTTAGTTTAAGTGGAGTTGCTGTTTAATAGCATCTTGCAAGATTTGCGAAAAATTAATATTGTGCTCAAGCGCTACGGAATTGAGCCAAGCCGGGAGCGTTACGGTGCGGTTAACCGATTTATTAATATTTGCATTTCGCACAGAAGGCATATACACATCAATCAGCACTGCGCGCTCGCCCGGTTCACACTCAACGGCACTCAGTTGTGTAGGCGCCGGAAGCGGCTGCCCATCTTCCTCATAGCCGAAGATGGTGATACCTAATAGCTCACGCGCCGAGAGTAAAGCATCATCTTCATCCACACCGGAAGTAGCAACATCAAAATCCGGAAAGATGACTGAAATTTCATTATCATCATAATTAAAAACTGCGGTGTAAAAATATCTCTCTTGCTTTTTACCCATTATACTCACCCTTTCAAAAATATTATTATCAGGAGGGCTCGGGGCTAATCAAATTTTAGCCCCGATTGTCTCTCAATGCTTTTTAAGGTTTTAATCGGTATGTCTTTATCGGGATGCTTGACTGTCACTCTGCCAGGTTTTTCGGGATGTTTAAACTGTAAGTGACTACCGACTGTATTTACAAGGTACCAACCATCTGCCTTTAGCATTTTAATGACTTCTCTTGAAGAATAACTTTTCACTCTATCCCCTCCTGACATTATCTATTATAACAAATATAATTGTATTTGTCAATACTCTTTACAAATATTTTTATATTTGTTGTTGTAAATCACAAGCGCTGTTTTTGCCATTATTTTTCCTTTTTGTGGGGTGCAAAATGCCCCTGAGTTCTTGAAATTAAGCGCAGCATTTGAGTGCTTCTTTAGAATTACTATGTCACCGTTTTTAATTATTAGATTCCAATAAATCTAAAAAGGTGTTTTCGGATATAATCTTAACATTCTGACCCTTTAATATCATTTTTTCAGCTTTAATTCTTTTAGATGATTTCTCGCCTTTCAAATTATAATATTTATTTCCAAAGACAAGATAATCGGTGGTTTTAACTACTGAGTCAGCACATTTAC
>CADBJA010000199.1 GCA_902794945.1 Oscillospiraceae bacterium | reverse complement strand
GTTGATAAGAAGAATGTATTTATCAATCAAGCGCGAATGTGTCGCCCTTATATTTTTTCTTTTCTGTGGATTTCTTTTCACGGAAACAAGAAAAGAGACAGAACAATAAATCCGATTGACTTTAACGCCCTGTGTTGTTAAAATATTCATATAAATAATAATATAAATGAATATAAGATGCGGCAAAACCGTTTCGGTTGCCGCTGTGCATATATTTCGTTTTGTCGGCGTCAGCCTTTATGGCTTAAACATCGTAAAAAATCATATTAATATACTTAAAGAAATGGAAACAAATGAAACAGAATAATATGTTATTAAAAAATGCACTGTGTTATATTGACGGTACTTTTTTCAAAAAAGATATTTTTGTTATCAACGGCAAAATTGCGGATTTTAAACCCGGTTGTTACGGTTTTGATACACCGGAAGTAGTGGATTGCGGCGGTGCATATGTATTGCCCGGTTTTATTGATATTCACACGCACGGTGCGAACGGGGTAGATGTCAATAGCGCCTCGGTGAAAGATTTTGAAAACATTTCTTCCTTTTTCGCTTCAAAAGGCACAACCTCTTACCTGGCTTCCGTTTTAACCGATAGTGAAGAGAAAACACTGCATATTCTTTCAAATATTGCTTCCTTTATGGTTTCTCAATCAAACGGTGCCGCACTGTTGGGCGCGCATTTAGAAGGACCTTTTTTATCGCCGGTAAAAAAAGGCGCCATGCCCGCACAGTACTTAAAAACAGCCGATTTAGATTTGTTTGAGCGTTATTATGATACCGGTGCCGTGAAATATATCACCGTAGCACCCGAAGTGGAGGACGTTTTGCCGTTTATAGAAAGTGTATCCGAGAAGGCGGTTGTCGCCATCGGGCATTCTGCGGCAGATTATCAAACAAGTTTGCAGGCGGTTCAAAAAGGGGCGGCAGTTTCCACCCACACCTTTAATGCCATGCAGGGGATTGACCGCACCGAACCGAGTATTTTAGGCGCTTGTATTGATACCGATATTTATAACGAAATCATTGCCGATGGCAGACATGTGCATCCGGCGAATATTCGTATGCTTTACCGCTTAAAAGGCAATAAACGGGTGGTTGCGATTACCGATTCCATTGAAGCCACCGGGCTTCCGGACGGTGCCTACCGTTTAGGTGCAAATGATGTCACTTTAGCGGGCGCTGACGCTTTTATTACCGGCACTTCCATACGCGCCGGCAGTGTGCTTACGATGGATAATGCCCTTAAAAACCTAATGCGGTTTTTAGATATTCCGTTAGAAGAAGCCGTGCCGATGTTAACCGAGAATCCGGCAGATTTACTGCATCTCAATAAAGGCTATATTCGTATCGGTTATGACGCCGATTTTGTTTTGATGGATAAGGATTACAAAATCCTGAAAACCATTGTCGGCGCGCGTGTGGTATATTCCGCATAAATTTGTACAGGCTCAAAAAGAAAACTCTCCGCATAGAATACTCTGTATTCTATTACGGGGAGTGTTTTTTATGTGCAGTATAGCGGGCGAAGTATCTTATCGCTATGATTTAAAAGAGAAAATTGAAATGTATCAAAGGATGCAACAGTCCTTAAAACATCGCGGACCGGATGACAGCGGCATTTATGTAAAGCACGATGTTTGCCTTATTCATAACCGATTGGCGGTCATTGACCCGCAAAAGGGCAAACAGCCGATGCAGTGTTTTTATGAAAACAATCGCTATGTCATTTGTTATAACGGCGAATTATATAACACGGCAGAAGTGAGAGAAGAGTTAGAACAAAACGGCTTTTATTTCACCACCTCATCCGATACGGAAGTGATTTTAAAAGCATACATCTGTTTCGGTGAAGGGTGTGTGCAAAAACTCAACGGCATTTTTGCCTTTGCGGTGTGGAACGAGAATAAAAAAGAATTATTCCTTGCAAGAGACAGAATCGGCGTAAAACCGCTTTTTTACGGCTTAACCGAGGGCGGTATCGTGTTTGCGAGTGAAATCAAAGGCATTCTGGATCACCCCGATTTTCCCGCAACAATCGGCGAAGAGGGGATTGCGGAACTGATGCTCATCGGTCCCGGCAGAACACCGGGCTTCGGTGTGTTTCAAAATATTTATGAATTACCGCCTGCCACCTGTGCTGTGTTTAATGAATACGGATTCAGACCCAAAAAGTATTGGTCATTACAGGCAGTGGAACATACAGAGAGTTTAGCGCAAACCATAGAGCATACCCGCTATTTGGTAACCGATTCCATCACGCGGCAGTTAGTATCCGATGTACCTTTGGCAACTTTTTTATCCGGCGGGTTAGATTCGAGTTTAATCTCATCAGTCGCAAACCGTGAATTTCGGAACAAAGGGGAAGTGCTAACCACCTATTCCGTAGATTATAAAGACAATGACAAATACTTTAAAGCCAGCAAATTTCAACCAAATTCCGATAATGCTTTTATCGGTATTATGAAAGATTATTTAAAAGGTGACAATCGCATTATTACTTTAGATACTGCCGCGTTGACGGATGCTTTGTTTGATTCCGTGAGGGCAAGGGATTTGCCCGGTATGGCAGATGTAGACGCGTCAATGCTCCTGCTGTGCAAAGCGGCGAAAGAGCATTCCACCGTGGTACTGTCGGGCGAATGTGCGGATGAAGTGTTCGGCGGCTACCCGTGGTATCGCGATAAAACCATTCGTGAGCGCTACGGGTTCCCGTGGGCACAATCCACTCTGTACCGCAGTACCTTTTTGAGTGAAGAGTACCGAGAAAAGATACCCGCCGAGGACTATGTAAACAGCAAGTATGAATCGACCGTGCGTACCGTTTCCCGTTTACCGGGCGAAAATGCAACGGATGCAAGAATGCGTGAAATGATGCAGTTAAATCTGAACTGGTTTATGCAAACCCTGCTTGATAGGAAAGACAGAATGAGTATGTATTCGGGGCTTGAAGTGCGTGTGCCGTTTTGCGATTACCGATTGGTAGAGTATTTATATAATGTACCGTGGGCGATGAAAGATTATGAGGGCTATGAGAAGGGACTTTTGCGCAAAGCAATGGAGGGCTATTTACCGCAAGAGGTGCTGTGGCGCAAAAAAAGCCCTTACCCGAAAACGCATAACCCGAATTATCTGCATGCCGTGCGAGAGCGTTTAAAAGTGATTTTAGAGGAAGGCACATCACCGATATTTGCCTTTGTCGATAAAACCGCATTAAACGGCTTATTAACCGCCGATAACCCCACACCTTGGTACGGGCAACTGATGACCACCCCGCAAACCATCGCCTACTTCTTACAACTCGATTATTGGATGAGAGAGTATAAAGTTGATATAAATTAGAATTTAGCCGCTATGCGGCTAAATTCTAATTTAGCGGAGTAAACTCCGCATTAGAGAATAGAGAAGAGTGAATAGAGAATAGTGAAGGGCGGGGCACCCGCACCCGTTCCGCTTCGCT
>CADBJA010000198.1 GCA_902794945.1 Oscillospiraceae bacterium | reverse complement strand
CAATAATTAAAGTGAAAAGTTCTTTTTTTTTTTTTTTGTAAAAAGTACATTTCAGCATTTGAAAATATAGAGATTTCATGCGGACGAGCAGTGCTCGTCCCTACTTGTGCCTTATGCCTTAAATAATCGGGTGAGGGCAGAGCCCTCCCTTAACTTTGGCGAAGCCAAAACATCATTTGTGCGAAGCACAAACATCATTAGCGTAAGCGACATCATTTGCCGTAGGCAAACATCATTCAGCGGTCTTTGACCGTTGCTGTGCCTTATAATCGGGCGCGCATTATAAAATCAAACCGCTTAATGCCTCCCCTTGTCAGGGGAGGTGCCGACAAAGTCGGCGGAGGGGTAGTTTTATAATTGCAAGGCAACGCCTTCCGCCCTCAATTTTTCATTCTTCATTTTTCATTTTTCATTTTTCATTTAGCGGTCTTTGACCGCTAAAAAACGGTGCCCCAATGGGCACCGTTTTTGCTTATTCTGCTTCGTTATTTAAGTTTTCTTTTTCGGCTCTTTGTTTGTTAAGTCGATCTAAAATCTCGGCGCTCTTTTCGTTGGTCAATTCGTACTTAAGCGTGGGTAAAATAGAGAGAATACAGGTGATTGCCGCCGGCAGAGAAATCAGTAAGAACATACCGAGCCTATAGGCGGGAATATTTAACGCCGCGCCTTGGAACTGCACAATCTCATTGGTGGTAGCAAACACATTTTCGAGGTGCAATTTATCGTGTGCGTAAGCAAGGTAGTTATTGACCAAATCCACATTTTTATCGGAAAAGCCGACAATGGTAAAAATAACGCCTTGAATGAGGGATGAGATACCGGCACCGAGCTTGGTGATGAAAGATTGACCGGAGAAGAACACACCGTCCGGTCTATAGCCGGTTCTGTCTTCATCATAATCAATACAATCGGCAATCATGACGGACTGCAGTACATTGACCGCACCGATGGAACCGCCCACGGCAAAGAACATAATGAACATAATTACGAGCCAAACGGGCTTGTAAAGAGAGTTGCCGGCAAAGAGGTACAGCACAAAGATGGCGGCAAACGGAATAGCGCTGATACCGGTAAAGAAGTTGTAGAGCGTTCTCTTTTCAAACTTATCGGTCAGTTTGGGAAGCAGCGCCATGGTTAGGAACTGACCGCCGAACACACCGCCGCCGAGCAGTATCATGAACAGAAGGTAATCCTGCTTATCGTAGTCACCGTAATAGTAACTTAAAATGGTCATTGCCACCATGGTGATAATCTGCATGGGTGCACGAATCACACCGGAGATAAGTAAGCGCCTAAACGGCATACAGCCCCACATAATGGTAAAGGTTTCTTTAATGGTTTTCTTCGCATCGGAAGGTTGCTTGACATGCTCTTTGGCATATGCCGCACACTGGAACAAAGCGGTAGCAATAATAGTTGTAACCACTGCCACGATGATAAAACCGCGCCTTTGGGCAATGTTTTTGGCATTTTCCACATTAAGTGTTTGCTCAATCGCACCGCCGACACCTTGCCCGAGTTTGACAAACAAAAGCATAATCACACCGCCGCCGATACCGGCAACAATACGCGCCCAGCTCAAGAGTTTCTGGCGGTCTTTTTCATCATTGGTCATCAGCGCCGTGATACCCCAAATCGGAATATCGCCTGCAGTGTAACTCATGCCCCACAAAATGTAGGAAAACCCTGCCCAACCGACGATTAACACTTTTTGCACCGTGCTTAAATCTTTAGAATAAAAGCCGTTTAAGAAAGTGAGTATTGTAATAATGCCGATAATCACGGGTGCAAAAATCAAATACGGGCGGCACTTACCCCATTTTGTGCGCGTGCGGTCTACAATGGTGCCCATCATCGGGTCATTAATCGCATCCCACACCCTGGCGATTGCCATAATAATACTGATAGCAAGCTGCGGAATAAAGATAACGCTTTGAAAATAAAAAGCCATGCCAACTGCAATGATATTATAAACCATATTTTGCCCGGCAAGACCGACTAAGTACATATTGCGCTCTTTTTTGGTATAGGTTTGTTTCACGGTATGCACCCCTTCCTCACATTTATAATATAATTATAACACATCTAAAAGAAAACGGCATACAAATTTTAAAGTGATTTTTTGTATAAATAATACAATATCAAATCTTAAATTTTTACATTCAAGATATTTTTTATTTTTTCAAAAAGTGCTATAGTAAAAAAGAGGTGGTAAAAATGAAGAAAAAAGGTGCTAAAAAAGTGATTATTCCTATTGTATGTGTGCTATTAGCAGCGCTTATCGGGTTTGGTGCGGTAGAACTGTTTTACTACCCGCATTACTTAAATAACCGCCAAAGCGTTAGCATGAGTGAAAATGCGGGGGCGAAAGATATTAAAATCATCAGCGCCAATGTGAGAACCTTCGCTCCCGGTGATATGTTTAAAAAAAGTTGGTTTTACAGAGCGGATTTATTTGTCGGCTCCATTGCAGCGCAAAGCCCCGATATTATCGGGTTTCAAGAAGTGACTAAAATGCACTACAAATATCTGTGCGCCACCCTCACCGGGTTTGATAATGTGATTACCTACCGCGATAACAGTTTGCAACCGGAAGCCTGCCCGATTTTTTACAAACAAAGCAAGTTTAAACTGATTGATAAAGGCTCGTTTTGGCTCAGTGAAACACCCGAAACCATGAGCAAAGACTGGGGCTCTATGTGTTACCGCATTTGCTCGTATGTGATACTCGAAAACAAAACCGATGCAAAGCGATTGGTTGTTTTTAATACCCACCTTGACCATGTGAGCGATGAAGCGAGAATCAAGGGCATTGGCGTGGTGTTAGATAAGATTAAGCAATTCGGTTCCCTGCCGAGCATTATTATGGGCGATTTTAACGCCACCGAAAACAGTGAAACCTACCGCGCCGCCACCGAAAACTTTTTAGACGCCAAATACCAAACGAAAAACACGATGAAAGGTGCCACCTACCAAGGATTCGGCACAGACCTTGACAGTGAAAATATAGACTACTTTATGATATCGAAAACCGGTATTAAAGTAAATGAATACAGAATACTCAAAGAAACGGTAAACGGCGTATATACGAGTGACCATTTCCCGATTTATTTAGACATAAAAATGTGAGAGGGCGAAGAACCTCTCACATTTTTTAGCAGTCGGCAGCCGGCAGTCAGCCAAAGGGTGGGAATAGCTTATGAAGTACAAGGCATAAGGTACAAGTAGGGACGAGCATTGCTCGTCCGAAAAATTCTAAATCCTAAATTCAAAGTGTTAAATTCGTTAAGATCTTTCGTCGCTTTGCTCCTCAAGATGACAGAAAAAGTATGTCATTCTGAGTGAAAGAATCTTTAAAATGCGCCCTCCCTCAATTCCTCATTTCTCATTTCTCATTCTGCGGTCAAAGACCGCAGCTGTCCCGCCCACCATTCTTCTTTCTTCTTTCTTCTTTCGGGCGGAT
>CADBJA010000197.1 GCA_902794945.1 Oscillospiraceae bacterium | reverse complement strand
TCAAGGATGTGGATGGCGACAAGATGACCTACACAGCTTCTGTTGAGGATGCCTCTGTAGCTACTGTCTTCAAGTCGGAAGATGGATTCATCGTGGCTGGCAAGGCAGCAGGCAAGACCAACATCAACGTAGTGGCTACCGATGCCAACGGTGCTTCTTCTACAGGAGTTATCTCTCTGACCGTATCAGAGACCACAGGCATCGACGGTGTTGAGGCCGATGGCAGCAACAAGGGTGATGTAACGGTCAACGAGAATGGTGAGGTTACTCTCCATGTCAATGCCGGCAAGGCAGTGCTCCGTGTTTACAGCAATGCCGGTCAGCTGATGGCTCAGCAGATAGTCGCTCCTGTACATGCAGGCGATAAGGTTAGCCTTAACCTGTCTGGCTCTATTGCTGGTGTTTATCACCTCGTAGCCGACATCGATGGTAAGGTTTCTGCCATTAAGTTCGCACTCAAGTAAATTCTTTCTTCTATCCATCAGAGAGCCTTCTTGGGGTTCTCTGTAGGATAGGATAATCCACCCAAAAGTCCCGTGTCATGTTTATGATGCGGGATATGATATTGTAAATGATCTTGACGGTGTACTTGGAGAGTTTGACAAAGTAATCGGTCTTAACAGCCCTGCTTTAATACCCTGCTTTCTCGCTTCTACCACGGCGTTTTTGGAAACCCTTGCCGCGATACCGAACGCGACCACGCAAACCTCGGCATCATCCATCATATATTCTTCGAACATCACTTCTTCTTTTTCAATCTGCGCGTAACGCTCGTAGCGGTCAAAATTGGTTTTTTCCAATTCTTCCGGCTTTAAGTAGAGAGAGTTCACAATGTTATGCTCTCTTTGCATTTTGGTACCGGTGAGCGCCCACGGCTTTTCTACCGTTACATCACTCTCTTCCGGCAACAAAACGGGCTCCATCATTTGCCCCATGGTACCATCTGCCAATAACATGGAAGGCATACGGTACTTATCGGCAAGTTCAAAGCACTTTGCGGTTAAATCCGCCATTTCCTGCACGGATGCGGGTGCCAAAACGATTAAGTGATAATCACCGTGGCCGCCGCCTTTGGTTGCCTGAAAATAGTCGGATTGAGAAGGCTGAATACCGCCAAGACCGGGACCGCCGCGCTGCACATTGACAATGAGCGCCGGCAGGTCTGCACCTGCGATATATGAAATACCCTCTTGCTTTAAGGATACACCGGGGCTTGAAGAAGAGGTCATTACCCTCTTACCGGTGCTGGAAACACCGTAAACCATATTGATAGCGGCAATTTCACTTTCTGCTTGCAGGAAGGTGCCGCCGATTTTGGGCATACGCTTTGCCATGTATGCCGCAAGTTCGGTTTGCGGTGTGATAGGATAACCGAAGTAATGACGGCAACCGGCTCTGATAGCAGCCTCGGCGATTGCCTCATTCCCTTTCATTAATACTTTTTCACTCATCTTATCCACCTCACTTTTCTACCTTGATTACACAATCAGGGCACATCGTAGCACAAAACGCACACGCAATGCACTTGGACTGATCGGTAATTCCTGCAGGAGAATGTCCTTTCTTGTTGATAACATCTTTTTTAATTTCGATAATCTGCTTCGGGCAGGCGTTCACACAAAGACCGCAACCCTTGCACAAATCTTCATTAAAAGTCACTTTAGGCATTTTCTTTCCCCTTTCGTTACTTTAATTTATTATCTTTTTTTGAAGGGTGAGCGGCAAAACCGCCTCGCCTTCAAATGCTTTTACGAGTTCTTTTTTGACTGAGGTAAACAGGAGCGGAAGCCCCGTTAACGCAGACAATTTTTGGATTTCGGCAGCCGTAGCGCGAATATCCTCCACCGTGGTTTCTTCACCGAGGTTGGAGTTGTTGACTATCGCCGTGAACGGAATACCGCCTGCCGCCTCAATTTCACGCATGACTTCAAGTGCTTCTTCTGCCGTGCGGGTAAGCAGGCGGAAGAAATTGGCAACAAAAATCATTTCGTAATTATTTTCTTCTAAAATATACGGGCGGTATCTGCCGAGCGCCAAAGCGCCCCTTTCATCGCCGCCAATATCCATTATAGCACAAAATGAATGATTTTGCACTAATGAATATATTTCCTGCGGTAAAGCCGGCAAATCGACATTGGAATTGGCAAATGCGGGTGAAATGAGTTCAATACCAGCCGCGGCAAGTTCTGCGGCAGAATCCTTGGTTCTAAAGTAAGGATTGACCACATCCAAATCGGCAATTTTGACTTCTTTCCCCTCGCTTTGGAGTTTAAAAGCATAATTGACCGCAATATTTGTTTTTCCGCTGCCGTAGTGACCGGCAAATAAATAAACTCTTTTCATATTCATTCCTTTTCAGTTGCTTGCGTTGCAAGCAGTTGTTTGAATGTTACATTCAAACAGTTATTCACTGCGTTCATAGTTGCAGGCTTTGCCTGCAGTTTCAGATAACTCAACTGCAAAACTTGTTTTTGCAACTGCTTAGCATCGCTAAGCAACTGTACACAACTGCAAACGAAGTTTGCAACTGCTTTAATGCGTTGCATTAAAGTTTATTGCGCTGTATTTTACCGCTGATGGTTTTGGGAAGTTCCGTGCGAAATTCTACAATTCTCGGGTATTTATAAGGCGCCGTGTTTTTCTTGACATATTGTTGGATTTCTTTTTTGAGTTCTTCGGTGCCCTCTTTGCCTTTCACAAGCACCACGCTTGCTTTAACCACCTGCCCCCTGACTTCATCGGGCGCCGCGGAAACACCGCACTCAAGCACATACGGCAGTTCCATAATCACGCTCTCAATTTCAAACGGACCGATACGGTAGCCGGACGACTTAATGACATCATCCTTACGGCTGACATACCAAAAATAACCGTCTTCATCACGCCATGCGGTATCGCCGGTGTGATACATACCGTCATGCCACGCCTCTTGTGTTTTTTCTTCATCACGGTAATAGCCTTTATACAAACCGCAAGGCACCCCGTTTTTAGTACGGATAACAATTTCTCCCACTTCACCGGTCGATACGGTATTACCCTCATCATCGACCAAATCCACATCAAATTGCGGGGAGGCTTTTCCCATAGAACCGACCTTGGTGCGCGAGCCGTAAAGATTACCGATAATGAGTGTGGTTTCCGTTTGACCGAACCCTTCCATTATCTGCAAGCCCGTAGCCTCTTCAAAACGCTTAAACACTTCGGGGTTGAGCGCTTCGCCGGCAGTGGTCATATGGTGAATGGATGATAAATCATACTTCGATAAATCTTCTTTAATAAAGAGCCTTAACATGGTTGGCGGCGCACAGAAAGTGGTGATGTTATACTTTTTAAACATCGGCATAATATCATCGGCATGGAAACGGTCAAAATCATACACAAACACGGCGCCCTCGCTCAACCACTGACCATAGTATTTGCCCCATAAGGATTTACCCCAACCGGTATCGGAAATGGTGAAATGCAGCCCGTCTCTCTCACAACAGTGCCAG
>CADBJA010000196.1 GCA_902794945.1 Oscillospiraceae bacterium | reverse complement strand
TTTTTCTTGCATACTTGCCGTATTCAAGGGAAATTTTATCACTTAGGCGGATGAAAATACAACGCAAAAACCAAACTTCGTTACGGGGACTCACCTAATGCATTGCCCCCATTTTTTCATATTCATTGCATAGAACCTGACGAAAGCAAAAATTGACGGGCAAACTGCCCGTCATTTTTTGGAGCGGACAACGGGAGTCGAACCCGCCTAATCAGCTTGGGAAGCTGAGATTCTACCGATGAACTATGTCCGCATTTTTATTTTGCTTTAATATTATAAATAAAAGATACGCATTTGTCAATGAAAAAATGGTAATGGTTATTTTAAAAAAACGTGAAATTAATAAAATATAATAATACACAAAATTATAAGTATGTTGTCTTCTTTGCAAGCAGATGAGAAGTAGAAACACACAGATCAAATTTTCAACAGCAAAGCGTTTGAAAATTCTGTGTGCTTCGGAAAGTTTCGGGGGTTTCCAAAGGGGTATTAGAGATGTTAGCTTAAAATCTATCTTTCTTTTTGTTTAACACCAAAATTGCAACTAATACCCCTTGGTCGTTTAGGAGTTCTTAGAACCCAGTCGAAAGGGTTCTAAGCGACCCTTTGCTTACTTTCACTGTCGCTTAGGAAAGTAAGTGCCCGCGTGGCATAAGCGCAAAGTGAATTGATAATCAAATTTAAAACCTCATAAACTTTTTTGTCAAAAAGAATGTTTCTATTTATCAAGCGCAAATATGTTAACCCTATAGTTCAAATCTTATTCGTTTGTTACTTTTAAGGAAATAAAAAAAGAACCAATGGCAATCGGGGCATTTCCGATTGCCATTGGTTTTTAAAAAAACTATTCTTCCGTAAATAATGCGGTGGAATAGTATCTGTCGCCGCTGTCGGGTAACAGCGCCACAATGGTTTTACCTTTGTTTTCTTCAAGGCTCGCCAATGTAATGGCGGCATAAAGTGCCGCACCGGAGGAAATACCGACAGATATCCCCTCTTTTTTGGCAAGCAGTTTTGCCGTGGCAAAGGCATCTTCATTCGACACTTTAAACACCGTATCATACACGGCAGTATTGAGCACCTCCGGCACAAAACCGGCACCGATGCCCTGTATTTTATGCGCACCTGCCTTGCCCTCGGAAAGCACGGGTGACGTTTCGGGTTCTACGGCTACCACCTGAATTTTGGGGCACTGCTCTTTTAAATATTCGCCCACACCGGTAACCGTGCCGCCGGTGCCGACACCGGCTACAAAAATATCTACCTTACCCTCGGTATCTTTCCAAATTTCGGGACCGGTGGTCGCCTTATGAATCGCCGGGTTGGCAGGGTTTACAAACTGCCCTGGGATGAAACTGTTCGGCGTTTCGGCGGCAAGTTCTTCTGCCTTGGCAATGGCGCCTTTCATGCCTTTTGTACCGTCGGTAAGTACCAGTTCGGCACCGTAGGCTTTTAAAATGTTTCTTCTTTCCACACTCATGGTTTCCGGCATCGTGAGAATGATACGGTAGCCTTTGGATGCCGCAATCGCCGCAAGCCCGATACCGGTATTGCCGGAAGTGGGCTCAATAATGACGGATCCCTCTTTTAAAAGCCCTTTGCTCTCGGCATCTTCAATCATCGCCTTTGCAATTCTGTCTTTCACACTGCCTGCCGGGTTGAAATACTCTAATTTCACCACGACATTTGCCTTTAAATTCAGTTCTTTTTCAATGTTCCCTACTTCTACAAGCGGCGTACCGCCAATGAGTTCTAATGCTGAAGAATAAATCATATTCATAACCCCCTTAATTACTTGATGTTTGCAAACCCGTTTTCGAGGTCTGCAATAATATCGTCAATATGTTCCGTACCGATAGATAAGCGAATGGTGTTCGGATAAATACCCTGGTCCGCCAATTCCGCTTCGGAAAGTTGCGAATGGGTGGTGGTTGCCGGGTGAATCACAAGGCTCTTCACATCTGCCACATTGGCAAGGAGTGAAAAAATCTTTAAGCCGTCAATAAACTGCCAAGCCTCTTTCTGCCCTCCCTTGATTTCAAAGGTGAAAATAGAGGCACCGCCTTGCGGAAAATAGCGCTGATACAGCGCATAATCCGGGTGCTCCGGCAAAGAAGGATGATTAATTTTTTCAACCAACGGATGGGCTTTTAAATACTCAATCACCTTTTTCGTGTTTTCGGCATGGCGCTCTAAGCGCAAAGAAAGCGTTTCTATCCCCTGCAATAAAAGGAAGGCATTGAACGGTGAAATGGCAGCGCCGGTATCACGCAACAAAATGGCTCTGATATATGTCACAAATGCCGCTGCACCGACCGCCTCATAAAATGAAACGCCGTGATAACTCGGGTTCGGCGCCGCAATTTGCGGGTAGTTGCCGGATGCCGACCAATCAAACCTGCCGGATTCCACAATCACACCGCCGAGGGTGGTGCCGTGACCACCCAAAAACTTGGTGGCAGAATGCACCACAATATCGGCGCCGTGCTCAATCGGGCGAATAAAGTAAGGTGTGCCGAAGGTGTTATCCACCACCAGCGGAACGCCCGCCTCGTGCGCGATAGCGGCAACGGCATCAATATCCGGAATATCGCTGTTCGGGTTGCCGAGTGTTTCTAAATAGATAGCACGGGTATTTTCTTTTATTGCCGCCTTGATCTCATCTAAATTGTGCGCGTCCACAAAAGTGGTTTCTATACCGTATTGCGGCAAAGTGTGCGAAAGCAGGTTAAAAGAACCGCCGTAAATGGTCTTTTGCGCCACAATATGCCCGCCGTTTGCGGCAAGCGCCTCAATGGTGTAAGTGATTGCCGCCGCGCCGGAAGCGAGTGCCAACGCGGCACTGCCACCCTCTAAAGCAGCTACCCTTTTTTCCAACACATCTTGTGTGGAGTTGGTGAGCCTGCCGTAAATATTGCCCGGGTCGGCTAAGCCGAAACGGTCGGCGGCGTGCTTGGAATCGTGAAAAACATAAGATGTGGTTTGGTAAATCGGTACCGCACGCGCATCGCTTGCAGGGTCTGCCTGCTCTTGCCCTACATGCAGTTGTAAGGTCTCAAATTTATAATTGTTCATAATTTCCCCCTCGAAATTAAATATTTTGTTTCTTTTTACTCTCGTAATCTTCTATCGCGCTTTTGATGGCTTCTTCCGCCAAAACGGAACAGTGCAGTTTATAATCCGGCAAGCCGTCAAGCGCCTCGGCAACCGCCTTGTTGGTCAATTGCATTGCCTCACTGACCGGTTGTCCTTTAATAAGTTCGGTCGCCATAGAACTGGATGCAATTGCGCTTGCACAACCAAAGGTTTCAAACTTCACATCCTCTATGACACCCCCTTTAATTTTTAAATACATTTTCATAATATCACCGCACTTGGCGTTACCGACTTCACCGATACCGTCGGCATCTTCAATCACGCCTAAATTGCGCGGATTTCTAAAGTGGTCCATCACTTTTTCACTGTATAAAGCCATTGTTGTTCTCCTTTGTT
>CADBJA010000195.1 GCA_902794945.1 Oscillospiraceae bacterium | reverse complement strand
ACTAAGACAAGGCAAAATGGTGAGGGAATACTGTCGTATTGCAAGGCATTTTAACGCAGTATTAGTGAAAAAAAGGCGATATAAACCTGTTTGGGTTCGACTCCCGTCGGGCTAACTCCCCCGCGCTTGACCAAATCAACTTCATGTTGCGCAACGGCTTACTGTAGAGAGTAACTGTTAAAAAACACTCAACCTCACTCAACCGTCGGTCTATGGTAACACATGTCGTGAAGTGGTATACTGCCCTTAGAAAGAGGAGGGAAATACCATGAGTAAAACATGCAGAGCCTTTCAAACAGATGATAGAGAAATTCAAAATGAGCATTTATCTCGCTTGATTAAAATCGAGGAATATGGTGATGCGTGCAACGGTCATTTTTTGCACACTTGGGATGACGGACACCGCTTTTTATGCAAATGCCCTTTGTGCAATGCGCTCGTACTTGTACAAAGTTCGGAATTTCACGGGTATGGTGATGACTATTACAAAGACTATTTCCCCGTCGGTTCCAAAAAAGAAGCGGAACGTTTGAATAAACAATATGACGGTTGGCAAATGGAAAGAATCTATAAAGGCAAACGAATTTATAAAACCTACTAAGGAGGTATAAGATGAATACGCAATTGATTGGAAAGCGCATCGGCGCAGGAAGAAAAAAATGCGGGTTAACACAAGAGGCATTTGCCGCAAAAATCGGCGTATCGGCACAAGCGGTCAGCAAGTGGGAAAACGGGCATAATTTGCCGGATATTGATAATCTGCTTATAATCGCCGAAGTGCTGAAAATTCCCTATGCTTCTTTAGTAGAGGATGAAAAAAAGGAAATCAATATCAACTTTCGCTCCCGCCTGTTTCATGAAGACAATATGTACACGCGCATCAAAACCATTGCGCAACTGGAAAACCTGCAAAATTCCTTTGCGGCACTCGAATTTATGCGCACACACCACAAAGGGCAATTGCGTAAAGGTTCCCGCTATGCCACCGATGAAGTTGCTTACATCAACCATCCGCTGATGATGGCTTGCCACGCCCATGCGATGGGCATTCACGATGACAGCATCCTTGCCGCTATTTTATTGCACGATGTGGTGGAAGATACGGATACCTCTTTATCGGAATTGCCGGTCAGCGACGAAGTGAAAGAGATTGTCAACTTACTCACATTCAGGGTGCTGCCCGGTAAAAGCAAAGCCCAAAGCAAGGCAGCATATTATGAAGCAATCCGTAAAAATGAAAAGGCTTGCATTGTCAAAATGATTGACCGTTGTAACAATGTTTCGACCATGGCGGGTTGTTTCAGCCGTGAAAAATTGGTAGAGTATATTGATGAAACCGAAACCTATATTATGCCGGTGATTGATGTTGTCAAAAAAGGCAGCCCCGCCTACAGCGATGCCGCCTTTTTGGTCAAATACCAAATCATCAGTTTAATTGAGAGCATTAAGACGTTGATAAATTAGAATTTACATTCCAACAAAGCCCCGGCAGTATACTGTCAACTAAATCATAAAACCACCGCCACGGCTTGACCGTGGCGGTGTGTTATTTTTATTTAAATTTGCCTTGGTAGTGCGATTGGATTAAATCCGCTTTATCGTCTTTCAATCCGTCTGCCACTTTCTTTAAGCCTTTGAGTTGCTCTGCGGTGCAGTGTGATTCAATTTCATCAATCGCGGCAGTGCGTGCCATTTCGTTACAGTTTTCATTGTAGCATATAGTCGTATAAATGTAAATCTGTATAATATAAAAACAGCGGTCCCGACAATGTCGGGACCACTATTTTTAAAGTCATTAGTCTTTCTTCGGACCTTGCGGGCCAAGATATTCAGCACTGCCAAAGCCGAGAATTAAAGTGAAGATATTCGGGAGTAAGATTAACCCGGCAATAAATCCACCGCCTTTTCCGAATGCTTTTGCCAATCTGACATCCAACATAATGCCATAAACAATGTCTACAATCGGAATGAGCAATAATAAGAATTTCCAGCCGTTGCCGTCAACA
Source organism: Oscillospiraceae bacterium (assembly GCA_902794945.1). Taxonomy (GTDB): domain Bacteria; phylum Bacillota; class Clostridia; order Oscillospirales; family Acutalibacteraceae; genus RUG714. The sequence goes on along the minus strand of CADBJA010000195.1, from coordinate 1,488 downwards.
ATCTTTGTGAAGATATAAAGATTATAGAACGGGATGATGGATTTCCAACCTTTTTCACCGGCTTTTGTAAAAATCTTCCAGTTTGCAACGATTAAGAGCACAAGAACGACTACCGCGCAAATAATATACGCGATGGTTGCGCCACCTAATGCAGCAGCAGTTTGATCATTCATCACATAATCTCCTTTCTGATTTTTGTTTATTATATCATATTTATGTGATATATACAATATTTTTTTAGTGCTATTTTGTCACGTTTCGCAAATAGAGCTTCTTCGCTTTGCGCAATTTGACAATCGCCGCATTTATGCATATAATAATCAGGTCGGCTGAAAGCCGAGTAGCAAGCAAGTTTTAGGAGTGAGCTAATGAAACGCAGCAGCGGTATTTTAATGCCTATTTTTTCACTGCCCTCGCCTTACGGTATCGGTACTTTAGGCAAGGCGGCATATGATTATATAGATTTTTTGGTAACGGCAAAGCAACGCTATTGGCAAATTTTGCCGGTGGGTCCCACAAGTTACGGTGACTCCCCTTACCAAAGTTTTTCCACCTTTGCGGGCAACCCCTATTTTATTGATTTGGATATGCTCATCAAAGCCGGTCTGCTTCAAAAAGCGGAAGTAACCGCGCTCGATTGGGGTACGGATGCCGAAACGGTAGACTATGAAAAAATCCACCAAAATAAATTTGCGGTATTGCGCAAAGCCTATGTGCGCGGGTTTGAAAAAGACAAGTCGGCTTTTAAATCCTTTGCCGCCGAAAACGCGTGGTTAAAGGATTACGCACTCTATATGGCGACCAAAAAGCATTTTGATATGAAATGTTGGACGGAGTGGGAGGATGAAGGCATCCGCCTGCACCGCGCCGAGAGTGTAAAGGTATATGAAGAAAAGTTAAAAGACGATGTAAACTTTTATGCTTACTTGCAGTTTCTTTTTTACTCCCAGTGGGAGAAACTGCGTGCCTACGCCAAAGAAAACGGCATCGGCATTATCGGCGATGTGCCGATTTATGTGGCGCTCGATTCTGCCGATGTGTGGGCAAACCCGAAGTATTTTATGCTTGATGAAAAGAATGTGCCACTCGATGTAGCGGGTGTGCCGTCCGACTACTTTAGTGAGGACGGGCAACTTTGGGGCAATCCTTTATATAATTGGGATTATATGAAAGCCGAGGGCTACGGCTGGTGGATACGCCGCATTGACGGTGCCGGTAAACTGTATGACATCATTCGCATTGACCACTTTAGAGGGTTTGAGAGTTATTGGGCAGTGCCCTACGGTGCCGAAACCGCCAAAAAAGGCGAGTGGCGCAAGGGTCCCGGCTTGGAATTGGTGAGTACACTGACTAACTGGTTCCCGCAAATTTCATTTATTGCCGAGGATTTGGGCATTTTAACGGACGAAGTACATCAGTTGCTCAAAGATTCGGGGCTGCCCGGCATGAAGGTGCTTGAATTTGCCTTTAACGGTACGGATGCGAGCA
>CADBJA010000194.1 GCA_902794945.1 Oscillospiraceae bacterium | reverse complement strand
CTTCCGATGTGATTAACGATGCAGCAGATTTTATGTTTGAAATGCTATCGGACAGTCTGTCGCAAAAGCAAAACGAGATAAAAGCCATCATGGACAAAGAACATGTGAATGTATATGATGCGTTTAGAAAATGGCAAAGCGAACATAGAGCCGAATATTTGAAAGACGGATTTTCGGGTGCCGTTTCCGGCTTCTTGCTTGGCGGTGGAACACAGGTAATTGGTGCGGGTCTGCAAATGGCAAATCGCACCAACTACAAAAAGCAAAATGCCAAAATCATAAAAAGTATTCAAAATCAATATGCAGAACAAGGCGAGACCGTAAGTGCAGATGAAGCCAAAAGGATTGCCGGTAAAAACCATCTTCTAAATCAAGATTATCAATCGCTTATCAATGAGGGGTTAAACCATAGCGACGGAACGGTGAGGCGAGCTGCCAAAGAGCTGCAAACAGCGCTTACATACACAGGCACAGTTTCAAATTTTAAAGCAGGGCGCTTGATTAATGCAATACAGCAGGCAAATTATAACGAAACAAAGGGGATTGCCACCCATATGCTGGAGAGTGTAAACGCCCCGCAAAAAGTAATAGCAGCAGTGCAAAACATTTTAACCGGTGGCGAAATCAGCAGGTCGGAAACGAAAAGTATCAAACAAAATGAAAACGCCCGTGCCATTTTGGAACAGTTGTATGAAAGTGCAACCGGAGAAAAGATATTTTTAAATGAGAATATGAGTCGGGAACAATTACAAGAAGTGGCAGCAGCCGTTTACGGGGCGACTTTTGATATTGATACTAACTCGAATTACGGCACCACCTTCAAAGAAGCGGTACGCCTGCGCGGGGAAAATAAGATAGGATTTAACGGCGTAAAAGGTTTTGTTGCCGCGTATAACGAGAATATGAACCTGTCTCTTGCCGAGTATTCCAAACTGTATACGCTTGCTTACGATTATGCGCAAGCCGGAAAAGAGAAACAAAAGATATTTGAAATACTTACAAGGCACTTCGGCACCGAGAACGAATTGGAAGGGCTTTATCGTTCTATTGCCATAGAATATGCCATCGAAAACGCAAAAAATGACATTCGTTTAGAACAAATGCAGACGGCGGCAGAGAATAAAAAAAGAAAGCAAAAAACGAAACAGGAGGAAACTGCAAACCAACAGCAAGAAAAGGGAAAAAGGTATTCCGAAACCGAACTTGCGGAGGATATGAGCGAAGCAGACCCGGTTACCCAACAAGCGGTTGAGAGTGCGAAAAAATTAAGCCGCCTTTCCGAGAGCGAAAAGGCGGATAAATATAAAAACGGCGGTGCCATTGTGGAGAGCACAAAGAAACTCACCACACAGCAGAGCGCCATTATTTCCTTTTACGATTACCGCGGCAAAAAGCACGGCATCACTTACCGCTTTGTGGATGTGATTGAGAGCAACAAAGGTGCGCGAGGTGAATACAATCATCAGACAGAGGTTATAACCATTCGCATTGGCACCGTTGCCGATATGACAGCCACCGCCGGGCATGAGCTCGGGCACTGGCTCAAAGCGCATTACCCGGAAGAATATGAGCAAATGCAACAGTACCTGAAAGATACTGTTTTTAAGACAAATTATGAGGCGAAGGTTGCCGCCAAGATTGCAGCATACAAAAAAGCAGACATTACCATTGATAAAGAGGCAGGCTTTGAGGAACTGACAAACGACTGCCTGTTCGGCGTGGATATGGCAAGCAGTGAGTATGAGGAATTTGTGCGCGCGAATGAAACCTTAATGCAGAAGGCATTTAGGGTGATTCGTGAATTGCTTGAGGACCTGCAGCACTTCATGGAAGATTGGCGCAAGCAGTTGCCGGAGATGTATAAGCAGGTTACCGAAATCAAAATGGTGCAGGAACTCTACGACGATGTGGAGTTTATGGAATATACTGCCGATTGGGTAGATAGAATTCTGAATAAGAGCACCGCGAGCGAACAGAGCGCTGCATCGGAGCAGACCACCGATGCCGGAGAGCAAAAAAATAGCACCACTGCGGAGAGTGGTGTGAGTTATGAGTTGGCGGATAATGCTGAAGCAGATATTGATAAGGTGCTTAACGATATTCATATAAGAGAAGAGGTTACACTGACGAAGAATGCTAAAGCTAATCAGTCTGAACGGAAGTATTCATATGAATATTTTATCAACAAATCACCTATGAAAATTACGACTGTTGATGACAGCAAACAATACCCTTCCAGCAAGATAGCGAGAAACAGTGCCGTGAATAATGCAATGAAAGGTGCTGCACAAATTGGCAGAAAGAATGAAAAGGGAAATGTTTTTGTGGCAGTTGATGATATTCAAACCGATGTCATGATATCCAAAAAAAGCTTGCGCCATTCTTTGGATAGGCGGTTGAGTATTAATGCGCCGGTTGTTGAAAAAATCGGCACAATCTTAAAAAATGCTATTCGTGTAAACGAACTTAATCCGAGAACGGAAGAAATAGAAAAAAGCTATGCACTAATCGGCATAGCTAAAAACAGCAAGAACGAACCCTATGTGGTTTCATTTGTTGTAAACGGCTACTCTAATGAGCTGATGAGTATGGATATTTTATACTCTGTAAACGCAAAAAAGGAAGCGACCGGTCTTATCGACACAGAGCTTTCACCACAAAGTGGCGGTTCTCTCACCGCTTCCACTATTAGTATATCCGATTTGCTTGAGTTAGTCAATGAATATTTTCCGGACCATTTGCCGGAAGATGTGCTAAAGCACTTTGACCACGAAGCAAGACCGGAAGGGGTTATAGGTGAGAGCGCGTTATACCAAATCTCCGACACCACCCTCACCTCGGAACAGCAGGCGGAAATAGAGCGCAAGGCACAGCGCCGGGAGATGGCGAAGCTTGAGCGCGAGAATGAAAACTTGAAAGCAGCGCTTGATGCGGCGTTGAAGCAAACAAAATTGTCGAAAGATTTCCGCCACGATGCCAGCAAAACCGCACAGATTGCAAAAAAACTCTTGCGCAAATTCGGTGTGCGTGATGTGGAAGAGGGCGACTACAGGTTTAATCGCTTTGTAGAGGCGCTTAATAAGTTCTATGATACAATAGACGATTCCAAGCTCGAGGGCACCGGCGGCAGTGATGTCACCTACATGGCAGCGCTCGAAGCGATTGAGAGCGTAAGAGATTCGTTAGAAGAGACCGACTACACTAATGCTGACTACTTGCGAGAATTCTTGTCTGACATCGGTACCACGGACGGCAGAAGCAGAATTCGATACATCTATCTTAACGAAGATGCGGCACGGTCGGTACTGGAGAACTACGGCAGTTTTAAGAACGTCATAAGTCATACCGGGGATATCCACTTTAAGGCACTGCAACCCGGTGAGAGCCATGCCACCCTCGACGAAATGTGGGAAGCGGAGATTGCAGGCAAGTGGGGTGATGTTGTAACAGGTGCTTCAGAAATGAGTTCCGACGGCCTTATCGACTTGACCGACTCCACCATG
>CADBJA010000193.1 GCA_902794945.1 Oscillospiraceae bacterium | reverse complement strand
TCATTCTGCGGTCAAAGACCGCAGCTGTCCCGCCCACCATTCTTCTTTCTTCTTTCTTCTTTCGGGCGGATGGTATCCGCCCCTACTTGTGCCTTGTGCCTTATGCCTTGTGCCTTATGCCTTGTGCCTTAAAAAGATCTCTCCACTTCGGTCGAGATGGCAAAAAGAACAGCACGGTGACAAAAGTTTTCATTTCAAGTGAAACCCTTTAATCATTATAATCGGGTGAGGGCGAAGCCCTCCTACACGCTAACGGCTAACTGCCGACTGCTGACTGCTGACTGCTAAAAAATGCGGACTCTTTAAGAGCCCGCAAGTTTTTTTATTCTGCTTCGTTTTCGGTTGCTTTTGCGCTGTTTCTTCTTTCAACTAAAGCATTGAGCATTTCATCGTGCTCTTTATCGCTCATAGCATACTTCAAGGTGGGGATTGCGGAAAGCAACATACCAAGCGCAATCGGAATGGAGATAAGGAAGAACATGGCGGCTGCATATTTACCGCCGTCCATTTGGTAGAAATGCTCGCCTGTGGTTGCCAAGCGGTTGTTAATAGACTGTAAATTCTCACCGGAGAAACCGACGATGGTATATACCACACCTTGAATGAGGGCTGCAATACCGCCGGAAAGTTTGGTTAAGAAAGACTGACCGGAGAAGAATACACCGTCCGGACGGAAGCCGTTATGGTACTCTTCATAGTCAACACAGTCGGCAATCATAATGGACTGCATGACATTGATACCACCCATAGAAGCGGTTGCAAGACCAATACAAATTGCGGTTAAAACAACTGCCACCATAGAATTGACAAGGTCGCCCTTGAAAATAAGGAAAATGACGAATATAGCCGCATACGGTATTGCACCGACAATAGAATAGAAGTTATAGATTTTTTTATTCTCGAATTTTCTCACCAAAATCGGAGTGACAAACATTGCCGTAAATTGCGGAATAAATACCATTAACGCAATGAGGGCAACTTTAATAATCAGATTATTGGTAACAATGTTGGCAGTATCATTATCTAAATAATAATACATCATCAGCGGTACTGCCAAAATCATAAGCAATTGCAAGGGGCTTCTGATTACGCCGGAAATTAAAATCTGGCGGAAGGGCTTGCAACGGAACATAATTTTGAAGTTCTCAATAATGCCTCTCTTATCCTTCGGATTACCGGGCACACGCTCTTTGACACCGAGACCGGCAAGTTCAAAGCAAATGGTAGCAATCACGGTCACAACAACAACGGTGAAAATCCATGCCGCTTTTTTGGTGTCATCAATCGCCATGGCTTCGGTATAGCCGTTCACACCAATCATTGCCTCATACTTTGCGGCAAACATCGGTCTGAAAGAGTCGGGAATAAAACTGATAACGGTACCAAAACCGCCGATACCGGCTGCAATACGCGCAAGACCGATAATTTTGGAACGGTCGTTTTCATCTTCCGTCATCAAAGAAGTAATGCCCCACAGCGGAATATCACACACGGTAAAGAGCATACCCCAAATGATGTAAGAAGCCGCAGCCCAAATAACAATGAGCACTCTACCGGCACCCTCTGCCTCGGTGTATCTGCCGTTGACAAAGCAAAGGATGGTCATTAAACCGATAATTGCCGGGAAAATAATCAAATACGGTCTGCACTTACCCCATTTGGTATGGGTTCTGTCTACAATGGTACCCATCATCGGGTCGTTAATCGCATCCCAAATTCTGGCAATGAAAATAATGACACTGATGGTGGCTGCAGGGATATACAGCACAGAACCAAGATAGTAACTGATAAGCCCGGCGGCAATCACCTGATAGATGATGTTTTGACCGAACATACCAACCAGATACATAAATTTTTCTTTTCCTGTATAAGTCTGTTTCATTTCACATCTCCAAAATAATAATTTATAAGTATGATGAATTAATTAACTTCGTTAATTTTATCATTAAATGTATTATAACATAGATAATGCGTTTATAAAAGCAGATTTTTAAACATAAAATTTGTGCATATTGACGAGAAATTACTGTTTTAACAATTTTTGGAGATTTTTCACTTCATTCATTAAATTTTCATTCTCATCAGAAACATCTGTTAAAGCTGAAACCGAATATAAACTATACCCTTTTATTTCTTTTTCACGCAGGTATTGTATTTGCTTGGCAATAATATCGCTATGGTTTTGCCATTCGTAATACGGTGAGTTCTTGTTTTTAGTATCATCGGATGCATATTCATCCTCTTTTCCGCTTTTATAAAGGGCTAAACCGACATACAATAATGGCTTTTTATTTTGCATTAGTTCGCACCATGTATCCACACATTCTTTAAAGGGCGCGCTTTCATTCTCAAAACCGAAATAGATTTGCGGTATGATATAATCTACCATTTCATTTTCCACCCAATTAACAATATCGGCAAAAAGTTCGGTCTTGTTCTTTTCTATAAAGCATTGCGGGCTGACACCGAACAGCATATTCGGATTATGTTGTTTTACAATCAAATGCGCCGCTGCAATAAGAGCGGTTACATTTTCGCGGCGGTAATCTTCTAATGTAAGCCTACCGCCGCCTTCACGATAAGCAGCATAGGTTTGTTTATCTATTCCCTTTTCTGCAGAGGGATAAAAATAGTCATCAAAATGAATCCCGTCTACATCATACTTTGATACAATTTCACGAATGCCGTTTAAAATCAGTTTTTGTGCTTTTGCACTTGCCGGATTGAGAAAAATATTGCCACCGACTAAGATTAAATGAGATTTGTCTTCTTTATACAGTTTCACTGCCGGTGAATCGCCCGGCAGGCGGTCAATCGTGGTATCCAACGCCACGCGATAAGGGTTTACCCAAGCGTGCAAAGACAGGTTATGTTTATGTGCATAGAAAACGGCGTGTTTTAACAAATCATAATCACCTGAACAGTAGGTGGAAACAGGAAAATAATCGGATTTATAAAACGCATCACAAAATGCACGCACATGAAAGAAAACCGTATTGATGCCCCTATCGGCTAAATCGGCAAAAAATGCATTTAGTTTTTCTTTTGCCGCCGATTCTTCCAACTCCCGAAACATATCACCGATTTCGTAAAACGAGAGCCAAACGGCTTTTAAATTATCACTGTAATTGACTTTCGGTTCGGTTTTTGTGTTTTCGGTATCTTGTTCGTTCGTTTTACTCATACAGCCGAAAAGGCTGAATATAATGCATATACACAACAATAAACTGATGACTTTTTTCATAACTTCTCCTTGTGTTTTGAATTATTATTGATTACAATAATAATTATGAATGCTTGTACGGATTTATGAATTCTAATTTATGCCACCCTTGCGGTGGCTAAATTAGAATTTAAGCAGATAGCAGGCAGCAGTTAGCGGTTAGCGATTGGGCGACACATTCGCATTTGATTTTATTAGTTTAGATTTCATCCAAATTTGGCTTAAATATGCGCAGAATAGATATTCTCTTTCCATCTATCAAACGGGTGTGGGTGTCCCACCCTCTCGCTACCGGCTATCG
>CADBJA010000192.1 GCA_902794945.1 Oscillospiraceae bacterium | reverse complement strand
ATAAATAAAATCATCAATAAATTAAGCCTCAACAAAGGATTTTTAGTGGAAGTTTAATATACAGAGGAATTGAGATATACTGAAAAAGTGACAATCTCTGTAAAGTCTCTCAATGGTCAGGCGGTCTTTGGCGGTTTTGTGTCTCACGCTGGTCTCACAAAAGTCTCAAAACTGCGGGAGGCAGAGGTATAACAACCTGTCAAGTCACGGTAGTATTTGCTGCGCAAATCTCCACCTTAAAGACTTGACAGAACGTTGTTACGGGTTTTAAAGGCATTTTAAACCCGTAATAAGGAACACCTTGGCGTTCGCCGGCTACCTCTGCCAAAGAGAAAAGACACCCAAACGGGTGTCTTTTCTCTTTGGCAGAGGTATAAGGATTCGAACCTTAAATGACGGAGTCAGAGTCCGGAGTGTTACCGTTACACTATACCTCTATGTTTTTTTTGCAAGAGATACTATACCACATCTTTTTAAAATTATCAAGTATTTTTTGTTTTGTTTTTGATTTTGCGCAAAATTGGCGAAAAAAATCCGGATTGCAGAAATTATTTGGATTTTGACTTGACAAATGCCTGATAGCAGAGTATACTAAACATATCAGTTAAAAAAGTTAACAGTGTTTACTTTTTTTGTAAAAAGCGTTTGAGCAGAAAGAAGTAACAATTCTAAAGCGCACAGAGAAGCGGCGGGTGGTGAAAGCCGCAGGCGAAGGGGTTGTGAATACATTCTGCAAGCCCTGCACCAGAAAGCCCTATGGCACAAATGCAGCGGGTGCTCCCGTTACAGAGCGCACGAGGTCAAAGGCTTGCCTTTGATAAACCGAGGTGGTACCGCGATTCATTCGCCCTCTGCTATGGCAGAGGGCGAATTTTAATTGTAAGCAGTCAGCAGTCAGCAGGTAGCAGTAAAGAACCTGAGCCAAAGGCTCAGAACCTTGGTGTTCGCAGCCCTTCGCGCTGCTCGACTAATGCGCAAGGGCGACACATTCGCACTTGATGATATAGATTTCTCGACTACGCTCGAAATGACAGGCAAGGCAAAGTCTTGCAAAGAAGAAAGAAAAAAGAAGAGAGAAGAATGACGATGGGCAGGACACCTGCACCCGTTCCGCCTCGCTCTATGTACTTTCGGGTTTACGGAGCAAACAAAACAAGTAAAATCGATTCGATATTTTCATCTTGACCGCTTTATATCGCCCCGATTTACCTCCCTTGTGCAAAGGGTGACTCCTTGCAGTGCAGGGCAATGTCGTCAATTTAAGATAGTCACAAAGAAGTTATTTACTTCTTTGTCATCTTGAGCTTGTCGAAAGATCTTTTATTTTCGGGGTTTCAGTGTAAAAAAGATTCTTCACTGCGTTCAGAATGACTCGGTTTTTTAAAAAATGCCTTAAGTTGACGATATTGCCTAACAGAGAGCGCCACACAAGGGCAGGCATTAAGGAGTGGCGAAACAAAGTTTCGCATTTTAATTCTACATTTTACTTTCTACATTCTACATTTCATTAATAATTTAGCATTTTAAATTTATGGTTTTCTTGAGGAGGAAAATGAAATGGCTATTAAAATCATTTTACTGGTGCTTTTCTTCGCCGTGATGATTGGCGTGGGGGTATACTCCAAAAAGCACTCAACAGATGTCAACGGCTTTGTGCTCGGTGGCAGAAGCGTAGGCCCGTGGCTGACGGCGTTTGCCTTTGGCACCTCGTATTTTTCGGCTGTTATTTTTGTGGGTTACGCCGGTCAATTCGGGTGGAAACACGGTATTGCTTCTACCTGGATAGGGCTTGGCAATGCGTTTATCGGCTCGCTGCTTGCGTGGGTCATCCTCGGCAGGAGAACGCGCGTGATGACTCAGCACTTAGGCTCCAAAACGATGCCCGATTTCTTCGAGTTGCGCTACCTGTCTACCCCGCTGAAAATTGCTGCTTCCATTATCACCTTTGTGTTTTTAATTCCCTATACCGCCTCTTTATTTAACGGGCTGTCAAGGTTATTCTCCATGGCATTCCCGGGCATTGATTACTCGGTATGCGTGGTTGTAATGGCGATTTTAACCGCGATTTATGTGATTGTAGGCGGCTACATGGCAACGGCGATTAATGACTTTATTCAGGGCATTATCATGCTCATCGGCATTATTGCGGTGATTGTAGCCGTGCTCAAAGTCAACGGCGGCTTAACCGGCTCTATGATTGATCTTTCTAAACTGGTGGCAAAAACCAATATCGGTGCCGACTTCCCCGGCGGGTTTGCCTCCTTCTTCGGACCGCAACCCATTTGGTTAATCGGTGTGATTTTACTCACCTCCCTCGGCACTTGGGGATTGCCGCAAATGGTCGGTAAATTCTATGCGATTAAAGATGAAAAAGCCGTGCGCAAAGGCACGATTATTTCTACCGTGTTTGCGATTGTGGTAGCCGGCGGTTGCTATTTCCTCGGCGGTTTCGGCAGACTTTTTGTGACCGGTAAGCAAATTGACCCCGCAACCGGTAACCCCCTCGGCGGGTTTGACAGCATTATTCCTTCTATGCTTGAAAAACTCTCACCGGTCTTAATCGCGATTGTGCTTATTTTAGTGCTTTCCGCCTCCATGAGTACGCTTTCCTCTTTGGTACTCACATCCTCCTCTACGATTACACTTGACTTTATCGGTCAGTTTGCCAAGATAAATGAAAAGAAAAAAATGATTTGCTTGCGTGTGTTTGTGGCATTCTTCATCATTGTATCGGCTGCTATCGCCATTGTGCAGGCAAAATCCAATGTCACCTTCATTGCCCAGTTAATGGGTGTCAGCTGGGGTGCGCTCGCAGGGTCTTTCCTCGCCCCGTTCCTCTACGGCTTGTTTATGAAGAAGGTAACAAAGGCGGCTGTATGGGTCAGCTTTATCTCGGGTGTGGGCATCACGGCATTTGAGTTGTTTGTGATGGTGAGCAAAACCACTTTCACAAACCCCGTACTCAATTACCTCTTCTCTACCCCGATTAATGCCGGTGTGCTCGCTATGGTCGCAGGGCTCGTGCTCGTGCCGCTCGTCAGCCTCATCACCCCGAAACTTGAACAGAAAAAGGTCGATGAAATCTTCGCTTGTTACGATGATAAAGTCACGGTGGAAGTGACGGAGAGTCTTGGAGACTAATGTATCGGATTACCTCCGATACATTAGAGTTACTCGTTACCATTTTGGGTAAGAAGAAAAACTAAATAAAACCCGCTCTGTGCCAACGCACAGGGCGGATTTTTTAGAATTTACCCCGGTAAATTCTAATTTACCCCACCCTTGCGGTGGCTAAATTAGAATTTAAGCAGACAGCAGGCAGCAGTTAGCGGTTAGCGAAAGGGCGACACATTCGCACTTGTTCCGCTTCGCTCTAATGAAATGGTGGGTTAATATACATAAAAGTATAAGTATTAAAAAACCGTTTAGATACGCACTTTTTAAGCCTCCCTCTGTCGAGGGAGGTGGCACGCCGTAGGCGTGACGGAGGGAGAGATGTACAAATCGGGTGTGGGTGTCCCACCC
>CADBJA010000191.1 GCA_902794945.1 Oscillospiraceae bacterium | reverse complement strand
TCGCCACCACAACTTTGGCAAAGCCAAAACATCACTTGTGCGAAGCACAAACATCACCTGCAAACTTGTTTGCAACATCATTTGCGAAGCAAACATCATGCAGCGGTCACTAACCGTTGCCGTTTCGAATTCCGCATTAAAAAAGGGGCTTAATGTGAACCATACAAAACGATTCATCGCTTTTTTATTGGCAGTGCTGTCTATCATAACAGTGCTGCCGTTTTCCGCTGTCGCAAAAGTCGCGGCGGCACCGGTATTAAAAGAAACCACCTGTTACAGTGAAAAGGGAAAAATTTGCTGCACGGTGGTTTTTCAAACCGTAAAGGGTGAAAAATACCGCGTGTACCGGCGGGATGACGACTCTTCTCATTACACAAAACTCGGTGACATCCGTGCCACGGGCGGGCAATACTCTTTTCGCGATACCACAGTCAAAAAAGGTAAAGTATATTATTATACAGTAAGAAAATTTCTTACCGCAAAAATACTGAGCGAATACCACAAAACCGGTATCAAAGGGCTTTGTTTTGATACGGCACCGCAAATCACACTGACTACGCTTAGTGCTTTTATTCGCTTTCGCACCACACCGCACGCCGCCTCTTATACCTTGTTTCGCAAAACATACGGTACAGCGTGGCGCGCCGTGAAAACCGTGCCGGCAAGCACACAGAGCACTCTCACGGTGGAAGATGTATTTCGCAATACCGTGAATACCGCCGATGAGAAAAAATACTTATTAAATAACACTTACATTGACCCTTCCGAAAACCCGTTTTATTACGAAGTGAGAGCAAATTACGCCAATAGCGGTATGGTGAGCCGCGGCTATTATGCCAAAGAAGGGGAGTGCGTGATTGCCGCCCCGAGCCTGTGTGAACTCAAAAAAAGCGGCAATACCGTGAATATGGTTTGGTCGGGGGTGCCGGTTGCCGAAAGTTATAATATATATGCCAAAACTTCCAAAAACGTCGGTTGGACTAAACTCAAATCGGTCGGGCACGCAGATAATAAATTACAGCGTGCCACGCTGAGTGTATCAAAAAAGTACAATTATTATACCGTGAGGGCATTTACCCGCAGGCGGGGCATTTTAACCGGCGGGGCTTATGAAACCGGTTTTACTACGCTACACCGAAAATACAGCGCGAAAAAGGCATTATTTGTCGGTGACAGTTTTGCCATCGGCAGACCGTATAACGGTGAGAGATTACGCTATTACACCTATGCCAAACGCGTAGAGCAGTTGCTTGGTATGCGCTGTGACAATATTGCTATTACTGCCTCTACTTATGCCTCTCGTTATGAGCTGACAGGCAAGCAGTCCGTGTGGAGTGACCAGGTGCAGCCGGTCAGTGTCGGCAAACCGCCGCATACGCCCGCCGGCTTCGATAAACCGACCGGTTTATCACCGCTATGGCAGTATGATTATGTGATTGTAGAGGGCGGGCTCAATGACCACGCGTTTAACACACCGCTCGGCGAAGCGAACACGACCGATATTACCACCCTCAACGGTGCGCTCAATCAAATCAAAGCGGTATTGCACACTGCCGACAAAATTAGGACCGCGCACGGCTTGCCCCCGGTCAAAGTGATTGTATTATCTATCGCTTATTCGGCGCGCGGCGGTTCCAAGTTTTATATCACCGGCAACCGCTTGCAACTGCCGAATGCACTGGGAATCACTATGCAAGCGTATGTCGATGAAATTATGAAAAATTTAAATGACGGTTCATTTGATATGCAAACGGTTCCTTCAACCGTGGTTTTAAATGAAAAAAACTGCCTTTACGAGAGTGCCGATAATCTGCATTACACCAAACTCGGCTACGCAAAATTAGGCAATGTCATTGCATCTATGATATTAAAATGGAATGAAACAAAAGAACACCGGGTGCCCGCAGGCATCCGGTGTTTTTTCGCTAAAACTAACGGTTCATTTTTTTATCGAGTGCTTTTATGTACCTTTTGAGTATCATATTGACACACTGTGAAAAGGAACGGTCTTCCATTTCCGATATTTCTTTCACTCTTTCAATCACTTCCGCATCCAAGGTGATGCTTACTTTCTCTTTTGCCATTTTCACTCTTCCTCTCCTTATTTTTACTTTCCGATTACATTATCGCACAAAATATGAAAAAATGCTACAATTATTTTTATTTTTTGTTGATTTCTTTCCATTTTGCCTGAAATTGTGCATAGGTTTCAAAATAATAGAACTTTTCAAACTTATCGGTAAAGAAATAATAATATTCGTGTGTATCCGGCTCTAAAGCGGCTTGGATGGCACTCTCGCCGGGCGAACAAATCGGACCGGTGGGCAAGCCGACACAAGAGTAGGTGGAGTATCCTTTCCATATTTTTTTGTCGTAGCCCTGTTTTTCGAGCATATCGGCATAGTGCACCGTGGGGTCGGAACCTAAATTGGGCGTGTTTTGTGCTTCGGGGTGGTTGAGCCTATTCCAAAATACGGCAGATACTTTGCTCATTTCCGCCGGAGAACCGGAACTTTCTTTTTCAATAATAGAAGCCATTGTCAACACATCATCAATGCTCAAATTCTTTTTTTCGCACTGCGCGCGGAACCCTTCATCTAACCTTAGTCCCATCGCACTGAGCATCATATCCACAATTTCATATGCGCTCATCCCTTCTTTAATATCGTAGGTGGCAGGGAAGAGGTAACCCTCCAATACATACGGGCGACTTTGTTTATTATCAATCGCAGAGAGAAAGTCATAATCATATTTCTCATTTAATGCCGCCAAAAAATCTTTGCTTTTACAAGCACCGCTTTTTTCAAAGATTTCAGCGATTTCGTAAGCATTTTTGCCCTCGGGTATAGTCACTTTCAGGTTGGTTTTATCGGGCGTTTGCAATTTTTGCCCGAGTTGTTTATAACTCATATTGGCATTGAGGTTGTAAATGCCGATTTTGTATTCGTAATTAGAGCCGTATTCACTGCTCATATAGTTTTTAAACAGGTTTACACTCGTAATCACGCCGTCCTTGTACAGGCAATAGGGCACATCGTTTTTATTATCTTCACTGATTTCAAATGTAACGGCTTTATCCTCTTGCCCGATGCCGTATTTATCAAACAAATACGGTCTGTAAATCAAAAATGCCGCAACGAGCAAGGCAATGATGACTAAAATAACAATCCATTTTCCTTTTTTACTCTTTCTCTTTGTATTAAACATCATTTTATCTCCGTAAAAGGTAGTCATTAATTCTTGTATGCCAAAGAAATGCCGACCACGGTCGACATTTTGTAAATAGTTTTTATTTATTTGGGAATTCATTATAGCACAGCAAAAAAATCGAGTAAAGAAACATATCATTAACAAAGGGTTAAAATATGATTACAAATTCTAATTTACGCCACCCTTGCGGTGGCTAAATTAGAATTTAAGCAGTCGGCAGTCGGCAGTCGGCAGTCAGCGATTGGGCGACACATTCGCACTTGATTGTATTAGTTTGGATTTAATCCAAATTTGGCTTAAATATGCGAAGAATAGACATCATCTTTCCATCTATC
>CADBJA010000190.1 GCA_902794945.1 Oscillospiraceae bacterium | reverse complement strand
TTCTTTTTGGAAGAAGAAAGCTGATACACACCATTTTTGAGTTGTTTTGTATTTTTGACTTGACAATGGTCACTTCATAACGGGTGCGGGTGTCCCGCCAATCATTCCTAATTTCTCATTCCTAATTTCTCATTAAAAGCAAGGCTCCGCCTTGCCACCACAATTCAACATTCAAAATTCAAAATTCAAAATTAATAAAACGAGGTACAACCATGGCTAAAGAATTTGAAGGAAAAGTTGTTTACATCACCGGTGCCGCCAAAGGGCAGGGCAAAGCGATTGCGCTTGCCTTTGCGCGAGAAGGTGCCGACATTATCGCCTTTGACTTGGGCGAAAAACTCACATACCCCGCCTATAATGACAGCTCCGGTAAAGATTTAGAGGCGTTAAAAGCGGAAATTGAAGCCCTCGGCAGAAAATGCGTTACCTTTGCGGGCGATGTGCGCCGTGAGGCAGACTGCAAAGCGGCGGTTGAAAAGGGTGTGAAAGAACTGGGCAGGATTGACATTTTAATCAATAACGCCGGCATTTGCGCCTATGCCTTTGCGGATGAAATGACCGAAAGCGAGTGGGATTCAATGATGGATATTAACGCCAAAGGCGCCTGGCTGACGGCAAAATATGTCATCCCCGTGATGAAAAGTCAGGTCAAAGACTATGTAAAAGGCGAAACCTACGGTGTGATTATCAACAACTCTTCCATCGGCGGGTTGCGCGGCATGAGAAGGCTCTCGCACTATGCCGCCTCCAAATGGGCAATGACCGGTATGACGAAAAGTTGGGCGCTTGAACTCGCCCCGTGGGGCATTCGCTGTATCTCCATTCACCCGACCGGTGTGAATACCCCGCTCAATGACGGCATTGCCGCGATGGAGGGCAAAACGCCCGAAGAAGTGGCGGAGGCGAGCGCCGGCAACCTCATCCCCGTGCCGTGGATTGAAAGTGAAGATGTGGCGAACAGCGTGCTGTTTTTATGCTCCGATAAAGCCAAATATGTGACCGGCAGCCAGTATGTGTTGGATGCCGGGCTGTTGACGGTATAAAATTCTAATTTACGCCATCTTTACGGTGGCTAAATTAGAATTTTACAGTTGTTCGTTGCGCTCACAGTTGCAAGAAAACCTCACAGTTACTCGCGCCCTCGCAGTTAGAGAAAAAAACAACTGCAAACGATAGTTTGCGGGCTGTGGAGCAAAGCGGAACAACTGTCGGTTTACCGACAACTACGCGTGGTAACGAGTAACTCTAATTTAGCGGACGTAGTGCGCTAAATCAATAAAAAACAGCGACTTGGGGCACCCTCAATAAGGAGTGCCCCTTCGAGTCGCTGTTTAAGTTTACTTTCCTATTGCTTCGCGGAGCGCTTTGCTCAATTGGTCGGGGCAGGAGGTGGGGCGCGGCCCGCACTTAATCCCCTCTAATTTGGCAATGGCTTCTTCCGCCGTCATGCCCTTTACAAGGGCGCTCACGCCCTGTGTGTTGCCGCTGCACCCGCCGTAAAACGAGCAATCGCGAATCACACCGTTATCGTCTATTTCAAGATTAATCTGCCGTGAGCATACGCCACGGGGTGTATATGTGTAAGTCATCATTATTCCTCTGCCACGGCTTTTGCCGCTTTTTCCGCCTTGCGTTTTTGGCGTTTGATTTTGGCTTTATAGCCTAAAAATTCATTTAAATTTGCCTCGGGCGTGGTCACATCGCCGAGTTTGGAATTATGCGCGGCAAAACAACCGTGAAAATCCGACCCGCCGATGGCAAGCAATTTATGCTTTTTGGCATATTTCACCATTTCGGCACTCTGCTCTTCGCTCATGGTCGGGTGCCACGCTTCTACACCGCAAAGCCCTCTCTCCACAAGTTCATCCAAAAGTTCAATACTGTCATACAAATACGGGTGTGCAAGCACGGCAATACCGCCGGCGCCCAAAATTTCATCCAACACCTCAAACACATCCGGATACTTAATCGGCACGGCAATATTTTTGTCGCCGTTTTCCTGAAACAATTCGTGGTAAGTTTTACCGAACATACCGTCGGCATAGCCGATATAACAAAGCGCCCGCATGATATGTTGTTTATAAATATTGGTGCTGCCCTGACCGCACTTGGCAATAAATTCTTTGGTCAACGGATATTTTGCCGTTGCCTTAATAACCATAATCGTGCCGGCTCTTTTGCGCGCAAGAGAAGTGCGCATACATAGACCCTCTAACCTGTCCGGATGGTCAGGCATATAACATAATAAATGTACTTTGCGGTTGCGCTCACTATCCCAACAAGACAGTTCTACGCCTGCAATCACATTCACATTAAATCTTTTACCGATAATTGCGCCGCGCACGGTACCTGCCAATGTGTCATGATCGGTTATGGCAATCGTTTCTACCCCGCTCTTTTTTGCGACTTGAATTAACTCTTCAATACCGAGCGTCCCGTCGGAGAGCATGGTATGACAATGTAAATCTGCTTTCATCTTTCCCTCTTCCTTACATTTGGCAGCCCCTCGCTGCCCATAAACCAATAAACCTGAAAGGGTGAGAAAAAAGAACTCTTTGTGATTTTGACTGACAAGTTAAAATCATAAAGAAAAAACTTAATACTCATCCCAATATAGAGTTATTATATACCTTTCACGAACATTTTTCAAGTTATTTGTTAAATTTATATAATTTTCACTAAAAAATTTGAAAAACCCTGCAAAATAAGATATAATGTACAAATTAATTTGTAAGGAATCAAAAAAATGAAAAAAATAACGGCAATCCTTCTTTTATTTTGCCTGCTGTTGCCGCTGAGCGCCTGCTCCAAAAAGCGCAATGTGGACGATTTGAGTTGTAAAGACATTGTAGATGCCTTTCGCAGTGCATACGCCTCTTCCTACGAGCCGAATGTGGCGATTCCGGATGAGTTGATTAACAACGAATTCGGGCTGAATATGACAGAGATGGAAGATTACTACGGCGAAATGCCGCAAATCGGCTTGCGTTGTGACCGCATTGTGGCGGTCAAAGCGGTAAGCGGCGAGGCAGATAAAGTGGTTGAACGCTTTGAGCAGGCAAAAAATGTTTTTTTAAAAAACAATATGGAATATTCCAATTCGATGAAAGTCAGTTCCGCTCTGATTTTGCGCGAGGGCGACTTTGTGTGCTTCTTTATGCTCGGCGATGACTACGGCGGTGAAAACATCGGCGAAGGCTCGAGCGAAGAAACCGCATTTTACGAAGCCCAACAGCAAATCGGTGAGGAATGTTGGCATAATATCTTCTATGAAAAATAAGAACAGCGCCCTTGAGGCGCTGTTTATTTTTCATAAGGCACAAGGCATAAGGCACAAGGCACAAGTAGGCTCGGATAAATTAGAATTTAAGCTGTTAGCTGTTAGCTGATAGCCGATAGCGAGAGGGTGGGACACCCACACCCGATTGATAAAACAATCCCTCCGTCACGCCTGTGGCGCGCCACCTCCCTTTACACAAGGGAGGCTAAAAAATACCGTATCTACGCTATTTTTGAATGTTTAAAACAGGGTGGATTTTTACATCTGTTTTATTAGAGCGAAGCGGAACAAGTGCGAA
>CADBJA010000189.1 GCA_902794945.1 Oscillospiraceae bacterium | reverse complement strand
GCATTTGATCGCCTGCTTACCGGTGGGGGCGGTGTAGGCATCCTTGTAGCTTTTACCGCAACCGGAGCAAGTATGAAGCGTGTAACCAAGCGCGGTGGCAGTCGGTTTTACCTCTTTAACAGAATACTTATGACCTGTTGCAGGGATAGTTTGTTTTATTCTGGAAATCTCAACACTGCAAACCGAGCACTTCACAACGCTATCATAAGAGCCTGCAACAGTACAGGTAGCAGCTTTCACATTTTCTCTCACTGCGGCTGCCGGGGTATGATCGATTTTTGCAATAGTCCTTGTTTCAGTATGAGAGGCATCATTTGCGCATACTCTTGTCTCAGTACCGGCTGTTTCGCAAGTTGCCGCTTTTGTGACAGACCATTCACCCCAATTATGCCCAAGTGCCTTAAGTGTTTTCTGCGCTTTAAGGATTTCGCCGCAAACGGAACATTTTTCACCCTCTGTTAAACCTGTTTTAGTGCAAGTAGGTTCTACTGAATTCAAAACAACACTCTTGTGACCTGTTGCCGGAATTACATCTGTATAGGTTTCACCACAAGCACATATGTAGGTCATCACACCCGGTTCGGTACATGTAGCCGGTGTTGTAACAGTGCTGACATATTCATGTTTATGAGTCTGCTCAAAATCAAAGTGAATATTTGCATTTAGCAGGTTTTCATTTTCTTCACCTATTTCAATTTCGTTCCAATCACTTTCACTGCCTGCATAGTAAATATCTTTAAGTGCTGTGCAATCTGTAAAAGCATAATAACCAATAAAAGTAACACTATATGGAATGGTAATACTTTCGAGTGAACTACACCCCCAGAAACAACCTTGCCCCAACGCACAAAGTGTACTCGGTAAGGATATTTCCTTTAAATTAGAGCAGCCATAGAACAAGTCTTGACCAATATAATTAACCCCTTCGCTTACTATTACCTTTTTTATCTTATCGTTATTGTAGAAAGGTGAGAATATGTCTTCTCCGGAAGAATAGTCATAAGTTGTCCCTCTTCCGGTTAAAGTTAAAATGCCTGTGGTTTCATCAAAAGCATAGTTAATATGACCGCCGCACAAATTTTCATTATTAAAAAGAAAATGAACAGTAGCGTTTTGAAGAGACTCGTTACCTTCACTTATTTCAATATTATTCCAGTCATCTTCCGTACCATAAAAATATACATCTTTTAAGTTATCGCATCCGCTGAAAGCATCCCCCCCAATGTACTCTAAATCATAAGAAAAATAAATGTTTTCAAGATTTGTGCAATTTCTAAATGCATCACCATATATATCACATACGGAATCCGGTAATGTAACAGAGATGATGTCTTTATTTAGAGCAAAAGCATAAGAGTCTATTTCAAATATTTTGTGATTGCCTAATGTTGCGGGGACTGTTACCTCAGTATCCGAGCCGGTATACCTTACTATAACTCCATCATTATACTTATAGTTTGAATCCAATTCCTTGTTTTCCAAAATAGTAACAGGTATTAAATTTGATTTTACGCCTAAAAATTCAAACCAAAAATAATTGTCACTGCCGACAGTCCAAGGCTTGGAATTTTGGTTATCCTTCATTTCCAAGTAGCCTGTGAAAATATTTTCGTCATCGTCCTGCCAACCATGATTCTCAGCGAAAGTATAAGTAACAGAGGTGCCATCTTCATACTCCAGAGTTAATTTGTCGCCACTTGCAAAGCCGCCTGATGAATAATTTTCTAAATTATAATAATAGGAAGTATCAACACTATTAAGATTACCTTGTTCATCATCATAAGGTGTTGTATTATACCACCCGCTACCGGCTTCTTGCAAAAGCACATATTCCTGAACGGGTGTATATTTAATGGATGTAGGGGCTTTTATTGTACGGCAAGTAACTTCAACATTGCCTTCACCTTCTAACGCAAGCCACACACCAACATCAAACATATCTTCTTTTGCGCTGAAAATTAAAGTAATGTCATTGCCATAGCGACGATCAATATATTCAGAACCATTTCCCTTGATATAGAACAGACTTGCATCGCATTCGTTCTCGCCTGAAATCGTGATTTCATATTCTCCCGGATTTTCTATAAAAAACTGATGAATTTCATATTCAGCAAGATTTACGCTAACGGAATCCGAGTTGACAGGCAAAAAGCCATGTTCTATATATTCATATTCGGGCTCCGGATCAGGGTCTGAGTCGGGATTAGGGTATTCTTCAAAATGAATGTTAGCTGCTAATAAAGACTCATTTGAATCATCTATATCAATTTCATTCCATTCAGCCTCTGTGCCCTCATAATATACATCAGTTAATTCGTAAGAACCCTCAAATGCATAACTTCCAATGCTTGTCACGGAAGCCGGAATTGAAATGCTTGTTAACCCGCTGCAACCGTAAAATGCATAATCGCCAATGCTTGTGACAGAATTTGGTATCGTAATGCCGGTTAAGCTGCTGCAATCTTCAAATGCCCACTTGCCAATGCTTGTAACGGAATTCGGTATCGTAATGCCGGTTAAGCTGCTGCAACCGTAAAATGCATAATCGCCAATGCTTGTAATGGAATCCGGTATCGTAATGCTTGTTAAGCTTTCGCACCATGCAAATGCAAATTCACCAATGCTTGTGACACCACTATGTATCAACACTGATTCTATACCTAACTCCTCAAAAGGACTGTTCATATCATAATCATCCATAGTTCCGTTGCCGCTAATAGTCAACAAGCCGGTCGATTCATCAAAAGTATATGTGACACCATTACCGCAACTGCCGCTTGAAGTTCGCGCAGATGATGAAATTTGCAAACCTGCAAAGGTGCTGCAGAGCATCACCACTACCAATAATAAACTGATTATTCTTTTCATTGTTTTTTCCTCCTTTTTTATCTCAGAAACGGTTATACGAGAGTTATTATACATAGCCGTTCTTTTATGTTCACTACTTTGTCTTTACTTTGATCGCCTTGCTCCACGCTGAGCAGTAATTTGCTCCCGCAATGGTTTTGTAGGTTCTGATGCGTACAAAGTAATATTTGCCTGCGTTAAGTTTTGAGACGGTTGTTTTAAGTAGATTAGCGTTTTTAATTGTAACCGTTTTTGCGCCCTCAAAGTTTGCTTTTAAGCTGTACTGCACTTGGTAGCCGCTGACTGCCTGCTTTTTCCACTGTGCAACAAAGGCTCTTTTAGCAGGTGTGAGTTTTGTAATGGTTGTGCCTGCCGGCAAAGTCGGTGAATTAAGGGTTGCCGACCACGGGCTAAAGTAGTTTTTACCGTCCGCCGCGTTGATGTGAAAGCGCACGCGGAATTTGTAGTTATTGCCTGCCGCTAAATTTTTAAAAGTGTAACTTGTCACGCCTGCTTTAAGGGTAGCATAAGTGGACCACTTTTTACCGTCTTTGGTTGAAATCTGCACTTGGTAGCCGGTCGCGGTTTTGACATTGTTCCAGTACACAGTTTGCGCAGTAGCAGTTCGTGCCTTGCATTTGATCGCCTGCTTACCGGTGGGGGCGGTGTAGGCATCCTTGTAGCTTTTACCGCAACCGGAGCAAGTATGAAGCGTGTAACCAAGCGCGGTGGC
>CADBJA010000188.1 GCA_902794945.1 Oscillospiraceae bacterium | reverse complement strand
AAAATAGTCGTTAGATATATCCTCAAAACTATCCGGATTGGAAAGTAAGGATTTAACTACTTCATATCTATCGGGATAACCGTATTTATCTTTTAAAGGTTCTATTAGTGAAGGAAAGCAACGCTCTCTGTCTTTTTCGGACATATCGTGATAAAACATAGTAATGCGTTCAGCGATAAAAGTGAGTTCTCTGTCATCCACTTTATCGAGTTGATATTGCGGCATATATCGACCGAGTTCGAGTAATTCGGTAATTCTTTTTGCCACATCTTCCCAAGAAAGATGGGTGGCAGATGACTTCTGTGCAGATTTACCTCTGGCGACATTAAACCCGTCTTTGTCATACCAAACGGAGATTTGTTCCCCGTTAAAGAAAAAGCCGGCACCGTTAGCACCGTAATGGTTGCGTAAAAATGCAGCGTTATAGGCTAAATCGTGAAATCGGCGCAAAACCATTACAATATCTAATTTGCTGTTTTGGTCATTGGCACCGATACAAAGGGATTCATAGCCGTATGTGTGTGCCGACCTGTTTTCTTTTACATCGTAGTATTTCTCGTCATCGCCTTCACATAAAACGGCTTTTGCAATTTTCTTTTCTCTTAACTTTTGTCTGCCGGATTTTTCTTTAAAACGCAGTTGTCTTTTGCGGATATTACCGACAATGTGTGCATCGTTTTCATCTCTCCAAGTATCAAACTCCTTTTTAGAGAGTACGGTGCAGTCGCCTTTCAACTTCCGCTTGTGACTACTCTTGGTCAATTCCTCTGCGTTTTTAATAAACAATTCTTTGTATCTGCTCATAGATAAACTCCTCTCGTTTTTACTTAGTTTTAGTTATTTCTTTCTGTTTTTGATTTGCAAAAAAATAATAGCCGCAAGAATTACGACTACTACACTAATGCCAATGATTGCTTTAATGCTCATGCTTATCATCCTCCTTATCAGATTTCTTCCGCTTTTTGAGAAGATTGTAAACGATAACGAGAATGGCGAGAGCAGATGCAGCAGCCATTGTATATATGGTTCTCTTATCAAGATTGTCGCCGGTATCCGGCACTTTGGTTTGCGGCTTGGGCTTCGGCATTGTGATTGTTACGGTCTGTCCTTTATCTTTCAAATCACAGTGGGAAGCAATTTGGGCACCGTCTTTAAAAAGTCTTTCAAAAACAACGATTTCGGTATCTTCATTGAGATATTTGCTGTTGAATTTAAAAACAAGTTCAACCGTGCCACTTGGTTCTTTCGGAACAAAGGTGATTTCGGCTGTCACGGTTTTTCCATTGATGAGTAACGGCTTACCGGTTTTCTTATTCATCAAAATGCCTTTGATGGTGTACTCGTTTTCAGGCACTAAATGTTTATACGCAACAGTGTCTTTGATAGTTACCATTTTGTCCTTTTCAACCGTTTTCTTGCCGTTTATGGTAGCGGTTGTTTTAAGTTCGGGAATGCGGTCATTCACGATGTTATACTCAACAACTTGTTCGTTTTCGGTAATATCAAGTGCGTACAGTGTACCGTTTTCAAGGTAACCATCAGCGGCTTTCAATTCCTTAATGAAATAGGAACCGTAAGGAACGCCATTGAATTCAAAAGTGCCGTTTTTATCGGTGGTGGCGGTTAATACAGCCGTCTTTTCGTTAAACTCTTGTGCGTCAGATTTAAACAAGCCGAAAACAACGCCCTCAATACGTTTGCCGCTTTCTCTGTCGGTTTTTGTTCCTTTGATACTACCATAGATTAAGGTGTTCTCAATGGGGTTACCGTCATTGATTTGAATATCAATAACGGATTCATCCTGCCCTTTATATGCGGTATCAAATTCATACTTGTTTTCATCAAGCAGATAATGCTCATCTGTGGCAAGTTCTTTGACATAGTATTTAGCGTTTAAGGGCAAATCGCAATCAAAGTTGATTTTACCGTTTTCATCGCAATAAGCAGAAGTGATAAGACCATCTTCGGAAATTTCGGAACCGTCGGCAGCAGTAATTTTTTCTGCGGCAAATATACCGAATTGTACGGATTGCACTTCTCCCGATTTTCCGATGCCGAAGGTTTCATCAACCTGAACAGATTTTGCAAGTGAAACGCACACTGTTTGTCGCTGATTATTCACATTTAAATCGGCACTTGTCACTTTGATATTTTGACCGGCATAAGACAGTTCAACCATATATTCAGAAGTGTCTTTTACAAAACCGTCGGGCGCAGTTTTTTCGGTGACTTTGTATTTGCCAAGATACAGCGCTTTTGAAATTGCAATACCGTCTTCACCTGTGGTGATTTCATCTACCAATGTGCCTTTATGGTATCGGATAGTACCGTCACCTGTTGTAATATCTTCGGCAGCATAGATTGCAAAGACAGCATTGTTAAGGTGCTGTTCTTCATATATAGGAGTGTAAATATTCTCACTGTTTTCAACGCTTGCAAATACTTCACCGGTCTTGGTGATTTGAATAACGCCTTTTTGTGCCACATTGGTTTTGTTTACCTTAATAACCGTGAAAGCATCTTCATAGTGGCTGTTTTCTCTGGTCACATCAAAAGAAATGGGAGTGCTGTCGAGCACATAGCCGTAAGGCGCTGTGACTTCTACAAGGGAATACCCTCTGCCTAATTCCAATTTCTCAGGTGTTAAAAGATAACCCTCATCATTCGTGTAAAAGGTATCAACGGTTGTCTTTTTCGGATAGGTGAAAGACATTGAAATCTTTTTGCCCGAAGCATCAAAGATTTGGAAACCTGCGCCCGCATAAGGAATTGTTTTACTTGTTTCCTTATCAGTCTTAACGATTTTGAGATACGCTTGGAACGGTGCATTGTTAATGAGGTATTTATATGTTTTTCCGTTTTCAGATACAAACACATCAAAGTCCGGCATAAACTCGGAACCTTCTTTGCCTTTTGTTTGATGCACGGTATATACACCGTAAGGCAAAGAAGTGGCTTGTGCAAAACCGTCATTATCACAATCTAAAACTGCTTTTTCGCTTGCTTTTGCATTGGCAAAAGAGCCTGCCGATTTGAGATAAACCTGAAATTCCGCTTCGGGTTCGGGTGTTTCAATTTGCGTGCTGCCGTCATCACTGTGCTTGATAATGGCGATGTTTCCTTTGAGCACCTGTTCTTTTACTGCCGTGCTTGTACTGTTGTATTCGATGGTATATAGAGATGCACTTGCACCAACATCATAGACGGTAGTATCAAGCAAATATCCTTCGCTCGGTTCAATCTCTTTGATTGTCCAATGCTCACCGCAGACATAGTAATCGGTGGTGAATTGACCGTGAGCATCAGTGGTATATGTGCCGACCAGCTTGCCGTTATCATACAGCCCGTATTTCGCTCCGGCAAGAGTGGCATTGCCTTGTGCAATGCCTTTTTCTTTATCGGTTTTCGTGACGGTTACTCTGAATTTTTTGAGTGTATTTGTGAAGCTCGCTTTTGTCACTTCATTCCATTTAATAGAGGTAGTTTGATTGTCGGGAATCACATAACGGATAGCCGTATTTACTTCCTCAACAACATATCCCGTACCGATTAAGATGTTTTTAAAGGTGGCAACACCATCTTCATTGGTGCTTGCAGTTTCATTGATGGCTT
>CADBJA010000187.1 GCA_902794945.1 Oscillospiraceae bacterium | reverse complement strand
TTCTGAGCCTTTGGCTCAGGTTCTTTACCGCTAACTGCTGCCTGCTATCTGCTTAAATTCTAATTTAGCCACCGCAAGGGTGGCATAAATTAGAATTTACCACGAAAACGTTTCATTCACTACCTTATTACCGACATCATCCGCCGCTTCAATCTGTACCGATTGCGGGGTTAATGTCAGTTTTGAGGCGATGTAGCCGCCTTCTTCCGTAATGCCGCCGTCAATGTATGCCGTCATGGACGGGTGTGCCGCAAGGTAGGGTGCCGCCTGCGCATTTTCTTTACTTAAAACCTCACAAGTATGGGTGTGACCACTGATTAAAAAGCGTGCGCCGAGGCGGTCCATCTCATTCCATGCGGCAAGGGACTCTGCCGCTTCCTCCTCGGGCTCGCACACCTGCCAGGCATGCGAAAATACCACGGTTTTATCGCCCAAAGGCTTTTGCTCCCGCAGCCAATTTAACATGTCGAGCCGGTTGCGTGTATAATCCGTCATCCCGCCGTATTCGATATGGGTGTCTTCTTTATCTTCCCCGCTGTCTAATACCAAAAAGTGATAATCGCCTCTGCCGACCGTGTAATACAGGCGTTCATAACCGATATATGCCGGAAAGTCCGCCGCAAACGCACCTCTTGTTTCGTGATTGCCGCGCACATATATCACCGGCATTGCGCCGCCGGTCAAATCGCCGCCGAAACGCACCACATTTTGCACCGCCTGCTCCTCATAATCCATACTGCCGGCAGGGTCTCCGAGCATCACAACGGCATCATACTCACCCAAACGGGAAATGGCAGCCTTTGCCTCTTTGAGCCGTGCGTGCCAATCCGAAATCACCAAATACTTTTGGGTGTCGCCCTCATTCACCTGTAAGGTATATGCAGGGGAAGTAATGGTGGCACCGAGCCGGCTGCCGTAGCCGTATTCTTCTATCACACGGGTACTACCGACGGTATAACGGTTCCCCTTTAAATGGGCATAGGGTATGTGCACACTGTGAATGAGGCGGTCACCGATGCGCCTGCCGTGCGTTTGCGCATACACGGTGTAAGTTTTTCCGCCGTAAGTGTAATGAACAAAGCCCGTTCCCTTTTGGTTGGTGGCAAACACCACCGCATAGTTTTCGCCGGTATCCATCACCACCGGGTCGGATTCAAAACGGTAGGTATGCATAGGGAACAGCGCCCACAAAGAACTTGCCAAAATGCACGCCGCCATACAAAGCGCGAGAACGGCTCTGCCCTTGCCCTTTAAGCGCGGCAAAGCAAGCACCGCTGCCGCCACTGCCAAAACCGGCGCGGTAAACGGTAAATCCTTTTTAAAAGTCAAAAAAATCGGTTGTGCCGCTTCCGCACCGCTTAAAATAAACAGCACGATATCGGCAACGAAAAAGATAACGCCGAGCACAAAAGCGACGCCGCCAAGCACACATAAAACTTTACTGTTTTCGGTCGGTTTGCCCTTTACGGCAGGCACATACAGGCGCAGTGCCAACACAGCCGCCGCCAGTGCGCTCACCGCGACAGAAATGACAAACAGCCCCTTTGCCCCGCCTAAAAAGAATGTGTTCGGGTCATAAAACACCCAAAACAAACGGAAGGTGCGAAAACCGCATGCGCCGACCGCGGCGCAAAGGAATGCACACCATAACACGGGTATGCGCAAAAAGAACGGCGTTTTTTTGTCGGTTTTTGTATTCACGCTGCCATCTCCTTTTTATTTTATAATATAATTTTAAACATTGGTAGCACGGTTGTCAAGCAATCAAATATGCATTTTTGTTGACAAATTATTTTTCCGCTTTATAATTAATTTATAAACTATTTTTGATACACTTACGGGAGTGCCCTATGCCGAATTTTCGTTGCCAATACTGCGGCGGGATTAATCTTGTGCCGCCCGATGCAATACACTTCACCTGTAAACATTGCGGCGAGGTGCAGAATACGCCTGCCTTTTCGGAGCAAGTAAACACTTCTTTAGATGAAATGATGTTAGCGCAAGAGAAGGCTGCGCCGCAAAGCCGCCCACACTCTTACACAATGCCAACCCAAACACATTCCGAAAGCATTCATAACCCCATGATTACAGCACGGAAAGACAGCATTTATTTTACCGCACTCTCCAAAATCGGCGGTGAAGAGATAGGGCGATACTATGACGCCATTGCCATGTTAGAATCTTTGGGCGAGTGGCGTGATTGCAAAGAGTTGATACAACAATGCCATGAAAAAATTGTCTCTTTACAAGAAGAAAAAGAAAAAAAAGAAAACCTCCGCATACAAAGCAAAAAAGCGCTGAAAAAGCGCAGAATATGCGTGCTGGTCGGTTTTCCCACAGTTGTGCTGCTGATTGCGGCGGTGCTACTTACTATTTTTGAATTTGTGCCGAACGCCAATTACAAGCAGGCGCTTGCCGCCGCCGCGCGGGGCGATACGATTACGGCATACGAGATGTTTGACGCTTTGGGCGGTTATAAAGACAGCCGCGAGAAAGCCGCCTCACTTTTCAAAAAATATAAGGAAGAAAAAATACAAGTTGCCGCCGTCGGGGACACTCTTTATTTCGGCACTTATGAACAAGATGGCAACACAGCGAACGGAAAAGAAAATATCGGCTGGCGGGTGTTGGATAAAACGGAGGACGCTTTATTGCTTTTGAGTGTGAACGGGTTAGATTCGGTGCCTTATCACAGTGAAAATACGCCGGTTACATGGGAAATCTGTGATTACAGAAAGTGGTTGAACAAAACCTTTTTTAACACCGCGTTTACGGCGACAGAACAACAGCGCATATGCACCACCACCGTAAAAAGTGATAAAAATCCCGATTATAACACTACCTCCGGTATGGATACTTATGACAAAGTGTTTGTTTTAAGTCTCAGTGAAGTGAAAAAATATATGCCGCGTGCAGACGAGCGGCTGTGCCATAGCACCGCTTATGCCGAAAAAAAGGGGTTAGACCACCTTACCGGAAACCAAAAATGCAGTTGGTTATTGCGTACGCCCGGCATTGATGAAGCCATGATATGTTATGTGCAAAGCGAAGGGGCAATACGCCATGTAGGCGGCAATGTGAACGCCCCCGGCTCTGTCGTAAGACCGGCGATTTGGCTGAAGATTAAATTCTAATTTAGCAGAGTAGCTCTGCTAAATTAGAGTTGTTCATTTCACTCACAGTTATTCGCTTCGCTCATAGTTGCAAGATAAACTTGCAGTTGCTCGCGTTGCTCGCAGTTAAAGGAAAATCAACTGCAAACGACAGTTTGCAACTGCGCAGCAACTGTCGGCTTGCCGACAACTGTTTGCGGAGCAAACAACTATTCTAATTTAGCCACCGCAAGGGTGG
The DNA here is from genome assembly GCA_902794945.1 of Oscillospiraceae bacterium. Lineage (GTDB taxonomy): Bacteria > Bacillota > Clostridia > Oscillospirales > Acutalibacteraceae > RUG714. The sequence continues at coordinate 265 of CADBJA010000187.1, read as the reverse complement.
CGTAAATTAGAATTTACTATACAAACCGAGGCAAAAATAATGGAACAACTTGAATTTTTAATAGAATATTTATTAAACGAAAATAAAAAATACCATAATATAGCAGTTCCCACAGGGTTCGATGAAAAATTTCAACTTTACCGCTCGCTGGTGAATGTGCGCGAACCGGCGCCGATTGGCGAGGCATATCTCGAAGTTGAAGATGCGTTTTTACAGGCGCTCACTGCCGAAAAAGGGATTACAAACCTCGCCGATTTAACGCCGG
>CADBJA010000186.1 GCA_902794945.1 Oscillospiraceae bacterium | reverse complement strand
AATGTTTGAAAGCGGGCAGGATATCGAAATAATGTTGGATTATAAACAAGAAAAGATTGTAACCCTTAGTGAGTTAACACCGGAATGGTGGATATAAACATAGATTCGTTAATGAATCAAGAAGGTTGACTGATTGTTTGTCAGTCAACCTTCTTTACGAAGAGTGCCCCTTTGAGGCGTTTTTTTAATGTTCATTGCATTAAATTATGTGTATATAGCACGCAGTTACAGTTTAAATATTCCCTATCATTAAAAAGACGGAATGATTACATATAGTAAACTGCCAAATAAAACCGATACTATCATAATTGCAATATTAAATATATTTTGTTTATGCGTCCGCTGTTTTGCATTTTTTGAAAGTAAAGCAGCCTGTGTGCCGAGAAATACCCAAAAGAGCAAAGCCTCTATGTTTTGAATAAATACGGAAAGCGCTGATGATGCGTAATCCAAAAAAGCAAACGGTGCACTGAACACCAAATAGGTATGCATATTATTTTTTAAGAAAAAGTATAACCCGATTCCGGCAAGCAGGCAAAAAACCGCATTTAACACATTTTTTGTTTTTTGTGAGAGTTTGCTCTTTGCCGTCATCATAGGAATGTGCAATCCGATATGTAAACCCATAAGCACAAACGACCAATGCGAAAGGGATAAATGCATTTGCCTTGCAAATAACACCGGTACCATACCGTAAAGGAACGGCACGGCGTGTGCGCTCATTGCCATACCGCAAAAAGCGGTCATCGCAAAAGAAAGTAACAATAACCCGTTGATAACGGTTTGCAAAATACGGTATGCTTTATATTTCCCTTTAAACAAGGTGTTATACCATTTGCGGTTTAAAATTTGGTGCACGATGACAAGCACTGTCATCCCGATGCCGAGCCACTCGTGTAAAAACTCCCCTGTTACCTGATATGCCATTAAGCATAAAAGTAAACAGGTTAGAACAATATCTATGATTCGCTTTGCAATTGTTTTATGTTTCATTTATTTAACATTCCTCAATATTATTTTAAAGAGTTTACCAACTCTTCCAAGTCAGTAGAAGATACACCGCTATCAAACCCTGTACCCTCAAGCCATGAACAATATATTATTTACACTCCGTAATGGGTTGGTCACCCGTTGTCCACACATGTTTTTTACCGGCATCGGTGCGCTTGTTTTGCGCCATCACACCGGCAAGCGGGTGCGGCACATACGCTTCTTCCAAATAAGAAATTTCCGCTTCACTTAAAATTAGGTCGGTCGCTTTGGCAGCCCCCTCAATGTGGTGCAGTTTTGTGGCGCCGACTACGGGTGAAGTCACACGCGTCAAGAGCCACGCAAGCGATACTTCTGTCATAGACACAGCGTGTTTTTCGGCAAGTTCCGCCACACGGCTGATAATGATATTATCCACAGCCGCCGTGGCATCGTATTTAAATTTGGCATAGGAGTCTTCCGCCCCGCGCTTTGTATCATTCACACCGGGCAGCCTTGAAAGCCTGCCGCTTGCAAGCGCGCTATAAGGGGTTAAGGCGATATTCTCTTCTTCACAATATGGCACCATTTCCCTCTCTTCTTCACGGAAAATCAAATTATAGTGCCCTTGCACGGAAATAAACGGTGCAAAACCCTCGGCTTTGGCAAAAGCGTTCGCCTTTGCGAGTTGCCACGCAAAGCAGTTTGAAATACCGATATACCTCGCCTTGCCGGCTTTCACCACACGGTTTAAGCCTTCCATAATCTCTTCAATAGGCGTATTCCAATCCCACATATGGTAAATATATAAATCCACATAATCCATGCCGAGGTTTTTCAGACTGGTGTTAAGCATATTATCAATATGTTGTATACCACTGATACCGGCAGCAATTTCCTCCGGTGTGCGCGGCAAAAACTTGGTAGCCACCATGACTTCATCACGCTTTGCAAAGTCTTTTAACGCTCTGCCGAGGTACTGTTCGCTCGTACCGCTTTGGTAGCCGATTGCCGTATCATAAAAATTGACACCCAACTCCAATCCGCGGCGAATAATCTCGCGCGAATGTGCTTCATCCAAAGTCCAGCTATGTTGCCCTCTGCCGGCATCACCAAAGCCCATACAGCCCATACAAATACGCGATACATTTAAATCGGAATTGCCGAGTTTTGTATATTTCATTTATTGTTCTCCTTATTTTTACAGGTTATTTAACAGTTTTAAAGCGCACGCAAATGCGAGTTCATATATCGAATGGTAGTGATAATCAATTTGTGCCTGTTCCATGGCTTCTTTTTGTTTATCAGTCACTACCGCATAGGGGTAAATACCGTAAATAAACGGAAAAAAGGCATAAATAAATACACCGCTGTCGGTATCGGGGCAAAACTTTTGCAGTAGAGTTTCAACCGCCTTTAAAGAAGCACCGTAAGAGCGCTTAAACTCAACCAAACGCTCCATGCGGCTGTTTGCCTCCATATCATAATGGTTCATACTCAACAGTTTTAAAAGCAAGTGCCTGTGTTCGAGGGACAGTGCCAATTTTTTTGCCACTTGTTCTTTTGAGAGTGTCGCGTTTTCGTTTATCACACTGTTTAACTCGGTAACCCATTTATCATACTCTTCTTTTAAAATGGCAAGAAAAATTTCTTCTTTCGTTTCAAAATAATTGTAAATAGACGGGCGCGTGAAAGATGTAAAATTCGCAATTTCTTTAATCGTGATTTCCTTAAAACTCATCGTTTTATATAATTCTTTACAAGCGCTGATAATCTCATCTTTGCGCCTTTCGGTTAATGCTTTAGAACTTTTTGGCATAATACCCTCCAAAAACAAATTGACACTGTGTCAGTAAATGCATTATAGCATAAGACTGACACGGTGTCAATATACAAATTTATTGCTTTTTTACTATTAATAAAAACAGGTATCACCTGAAAGTGATACCTGTTTTACACTTACTCTTGATTTGGGAACTTTTGGTTATAATTATTAATACATTCACTAATAATATCGAGTGCTACCTTTTGACTCATCACTTCATTGACAACACTCTCTTTGCCTTCTAATTGCTTATAGACCGAGAAGAAATGGCGCATTTCTTCAAATATATGGCTGGGTAAAGCCTCAATGCCGCGATAGGCGTTATAAGTCGGGTCCTCAAACGGAATGGCGATAATCTTTTGGTCATCTCTGCCGTTATCACGCATATTGATAACACCAATCGGGTAACAGCGCACCATAACAAGCGGGTCAATCTCTTCATTACAAAGAATTAACACATCTAACGGGTCACCGTCATCCGCCAAAGTGTGCGGAATAAAGCCGTAATTTGCCGGGTAGTGGGTTGAAGTATATAAGATTCTGTCAAGAATGATTAAACCTGTTTCTTTATCAAGTTCATACTTCTTTTTGCTGCCCTTTTTGATTTCTACGACTGCAATAAAATCATTCGGTGTGATTCTATCGGGATTAATTTCGTGCCAAATGTTCATTTTTTGCCCCTTTTTCTTTTCATTTTAGCACAAAAATCTATAATTGACAATATATGTTTTAAAATATATCTTTTCTTTGGTAAATTCTAATTTAGCGCACTAAGCGTGCACTAAATAAATAAAAAATAAGAAATAAAAAATAAAAGTTGAGGGCGGGACACCCGCACCCGTT
>CADBJA010000185.1 GCA_902794945.1 Oscillospiraceae bacterium | reverse complement strand
CAGTTTTCAGAGTTCAGTTTTCAGTTAATGGATGGGCTTCGCCCATACCTGATTGTAAAGAAAACCCTTTAAGATAAACGGGTGCGGGTGTCCCGCCAATGGCTGAACACTGAACACTAAACACTGAACACTACAAATAGGAATTGTGAGGCAAACAGCCTCACAAATTCCTATTTGTAATGAATGATGAATCATTGAGGGAGGGACACCCGCACCCGTTTGATAGATGGAAAGATAATATCTTTTCTGCGCATATTTAAGCCAAATTCAAATTTAATCTTTAAAACGGGGACCCCGAAAAGTATTGCGCAGCAAACTTTTTGGGGAGAGGAGAAACAAATGGAACAATACTAAAGGATTTGCGCGCAAATTCTTTCTATTGTGAAATTTGTTTGGACGAGCGAATGTGTCGCCCTCAACTATTCACTATTCACTATTCTCTCTTCACTAAAAAAAGGATTTGCAACGCAAATCCTTTTTTTAAAATGTTCCGTCTATTGAGGTATCTCCTAAAAATGTGTTGGCGTTATACAGCCACAGCACATCGGTTACGCCTTCGTCTTTTACCGTCTGCTCGATTTTATCGGTATAGTAGCGCGGGTCTATCATCACAATGCTCTTGTAGTAGGGGATGAGCATCGGTACAAGGCAGTTGGCATAAGAGTCTTTAACAATCATCAACACTTTTTTTGAATTAAGTGTGGTATCAATTTTAATTTGTGAAAAGTTACCGCCGAAAAAGACTTCGTACTTATTCTTCTCTTCGAGTTTTTTTGTGTTAAAAACGGAAGAGGCTTTTTTATTTTCATTTACATAAGTGACAAAGTAGCTCACATCCGATTTCGGCACGGTGATAAAGATGTTATCCTTTGCATTAAACAGCCCCGAGGAAGAGGCGAGCGTGCCCTGAAAATCGTTTGTGACCGCATAGGTTTCGTACTTAATTTTAGAGGTATCAATTTTCATATTGGCGGCAATTTGCCTGAAAGCCAGTTCTGCCGCTTTGGTAGTCCAGTGGTGGTCGGTGCGGTAATAAAGGTTCGGCTTGTCGTCGCTTTTGGAAAGGGTAGAATAAATGTCTATCGTTTTTATATTCTTTGTCAGTTTGGAGTAAACGGTTTTAATCTGCTTTTGTTGGTCCTCGTTCGGCGCATTGTTTGGCATCAAATCCGTGAGCAGCGCCGTGGCATCCGGTGCGATAGCGATATAAGAGTTAATTTTTTTATGCTTGTCGGTGAACTCATTGATGGAGTTAATGATTTTGCCGACATTTTCTTCATCATATGCCGTGGGTTTTTCAAACAAGTAGTGGTCTTTACCGATATACACGCCGTTCACTTCTTTTTTGCCGAGGGTAATATCAATCGCGGTTCTCGATTTTACCAAAAAACTTCTGCCGAAAAACTGGTCGGAGAGGTAACTTTCCACATCTTTCATAAATTTGCCGTCTGCCACGGAAGCAGCACTAAGAGAGGGTGTTCCGGCAAGGTAGCGGTTTTCGTTTTCACTGTATTGTTCCACTTTGCCGGTGAGGGTAGCAAGGCTGAATGCAAAAATAATGAGGGTGATAATGACCGCGGCAATTAAAGTGGTGAAGTGCGCATTTTTATCTTGTTTTTGTTTTTTTGCATGTTCCTTTTCGGCTTTCATCTGCAAATATTCGTTCGATAAATTGCGCGGTGCTTTTTGGGTGTGTGTCGGGCGAGGGGATGATTCTTTCTTATCTCGCGTACGGCTTGTATGCACTCCTTTTTTGCGTTTCGGTTTTGCTTTTTTGGTGCGCACGGAAACAGGGCGTTCAGCCTGTGCGGTGCTGCGCTCGGTTCTCGCTCGCTCGCTTACATAAAAGCGGTCATAATCATAGCGGGCATCAAATTCTTCGCTATGAATAAAATCATCATACGCCGAGCGGGAAGTATGCGGTTTTTGCGTAGAGTTTTGTTTTGCCATATCAGAACCTGAAATACAAGAATGGATTATATGTTTCGCTAATCATAAAGATAATACACAAAATGAATAAGACGGGGAACACAATGACCTTCAGTCTGCTAACCGTTTTCGGTTGCATTTTGTTTACCACCGCTTTATATGCCGGAGTTGCGGCAAGAATACCGATGAGTATCGGTAACCAGTTGGTGCTTAGTAAATACTTGGCGCTCGCATCAACGCCGCCGGCACTGCCGGCACCGAACATCGCACCAATGTACTGTATCGCTTCGCCGAGTGACGGGGCAGAGAAGAAGACCCAACCTATCATCACCAAAACCATTGTAATAATGTAGCGAATAAAAGAGGGAATGACTTTAAGCACCTTTGCAAGCACATATTTTTCTATAATGAGCAACACCCCGTAAAATACGCCCCAAACGATGAAGTTCCACGCGGCACCGTGCCATAGACCGGTCAACAGCCATACAATCATTAAGTTGAGTATCACGCGCGGCGTTTTTTTACGGTTACCGCCCAGCGGAATATACACATACTCTTTAAACCATGTAGAGAGCGAAATATGCCATCTGCGCCAAAAATCGGTCACGCTTGTCGCAATATAAGGGTAGTTGAAGTTTTCACTGAACTGAAAACCGAATATTTTACCCAAGCCGATTGCCATGTCGGAATACCCGCTAAAATCAAAGTAAATTTGCAATGTGTAGCAAATAATGCCTACCCAAGCGCTGAGCACCGTGGTGTGGGCGGCACCGTCCGCCTGAATGGCGGTGTAAACCGCACCGAGGGTGTTGGCAAGCAGTAACTTTTTGGCAAGTCCCACCGTAAAGCGCAACATCCCTTCCGAAAACTTGTTTAAACTCTCTTTGCGTGTTTCCAGTTGCAGGGCAATCTCTTTGTATTTTACTATCGGTCCCGCTATTAACTGCGGGAACAGGGAAATATACAGTGCAAAGGGAATAATGCGCTTTTGCACTTCGGTTTCGCCGCGGTATAAGTCAATAATGTACGACATAATTTGAAAGGTGTAAAACGAAATACCGATGGGCAGTGCAAGTTGCGGGATTTGCAAATCGGTATGTAAAAGCATATTCACATTTTCCACCAAAAAGCCGAAGTATTTAAAGAAACCGAGCACGGCAAGGTTAAATATAATCGCAATAATAAAGGCGGTTTTGGCACCGGCTTTGTTGCCGGCTTTTTTGGAACTGTCTATATCTTTGCCGGCAAAGAAGTTAAAGAGAATGCTGATGAGCATTAAAACGATATAAACAGGTTCACCCCATGCGTAAAACAAGAGGCTTGCAATAAGCAGTATAAAGTTTTTGACCGCCATATTCTTTGCCACAACATGACCGATGACATAGTAAAGAATGATGGTCAACGGCAAAAATGCGATTAAAAATGTGGATGAACTGAATACCATTTATTGTTTTCCTTTTATATTTTGCATTTTTCGTTCGCAGCGCGAACAAGGTTGAATTTTATAAAGTGTGAAGAGTGGAGATGTAGCGCAGGGCGCAGAATGAAGCCGCTTCGCTAATGAAGAAATGAAGTCGCTCGCGTTGCTCACTAATGATGTCGCGCTTGTAGCGCTAATTAAGGGCGACACATTCGCACTTGATTGTAATGTGCCGCAAGCGGCACCGCTTTCATTCTACTTTTTACTTTCTACATTCTAATTTTCATTTAGCATTTATCATTTAGCATTCAGCA
>CADBJA010000184.1 GCA_902794945.1 Oscillospiraceae bacterium | reverse complement strand
ATATGCGAAGAATAGACATCATCTTTCCATCTATCAAACGGGTGTGGGTGTCCCACCCTCTCGCTACCGGCTATCGGCTAACAGCTAACAGCTTAAATTTTAATTTAGCATCCACTCAATCACCGTGCCGATATTGGCAAACAGTGCGGCGCTCACACTGATAAGGGCAACGATAATTAAATTGATTTTATACTCACTCACAAGCAAGCCGATAAACTCTCTGATTTGCGCATTCGGCCAAAAATACCACTTGGTTTTTTGCCCGATACCGGCGGCTTTCAACCCGACTTTTCGCGATAAAATACCGCTGCGAAACACATGGTAATTGGTGGTAGAGAAAACCAAACGCGGATGGTCGGTGTGTTTTTCGGCAATTTCTGCCGAAAAGCGCATATTTTCAAGCGTTGTGGTCGCTTTTGTCTCCGGCAAAATCAGGCTGTCGTCAATGCCTTGCTCAATCAGATAACGGCGCATGGATTCCGCTTCGCTCATCACTTCATCATTCCCCTGCCCGCCGGAGGGAATAAAGCGTGCCTGCTTGCCGGTGTGTTCTAATTGGTCGCGGTAAAAGCGAATAGCCCTGTCAATTCTGCCGCGCAACAACGGCAGCGGGGTACCGTCCGCCCGAATTTTGCAACCTAATATAATGATATAATCCTTATTATAATGCGGCTCTCTTTTTGCACTGTACAGACAACAAAACTGTGAGGAAAGAAAAACACACTCAAAATACACAAAAATCCCTGCAATGCTGTTTCTTAAAACGGATGGCAACACATCTTCAATATGTGTGCTGAGCATGAGCGGATATTTAAACAAAAACGCCACGCAAACAGCAGCGCCAACGCCCATCATTATACTGATAAAAATGCCGAGCATATTGTTTTTTGCCACGCCCTCATGGCGCATAAGTGAAAGGTTGCTCACGGTGAGGAACAGCGAAAAAACAAAAAGAATCGGAATCGACAAAACAGCTATGACACTCATCATAAACCCGACAGACTCATAAATTTGTAAGCCTCTGTAATTGGACGGATTGACAACCGTATACCCCACAAGACCGAAATACATCATACTTCTCACCGAAAAATACACACCAAGCGAGAGGTCAAGCACGGATTTATAAGTAAAGAAATTGTGTTTACGGCGGTAGGCGTAGCGGATGAACATTAAAATACCGGTCAACAGTTCCAAAGCACCGATCCCCATATAAATAAACTGAAACCCTCTAAAGTTGTATCCGCCGGCAAACAGCAGCCCTGCGCGGGTGGCTTTGCACGCAAGATACTGCGTGCGCGAAACCGTATCCACTTCCGGCGCATGCACGCTCACGCTAACAGTCTCCGTGCCCGGTTTGAGTGCTTTCAATGTGATACAACTCAAATTCCGGTAGTTGGTGATTTTTTTAATGGCGAGCACACCTTCTTCACCCGCTTCGTGGGTGAGTGTGATGTTTTGGCTCTGCTCCGGGTTTTCCAAATACGCCGTATAGGTACGGCTGACAAAAAACACGGTCACCGTTATTACCATCACGACCGCAATATATAAAATTATGAATATTTTTTTGGTTGTTTTGCTCATAATTTTCCTTATTCATTACGCTATACTTAAGAATGAAAAAACAGGCATATTTCTTAAAATGCAATAGGCAAGAAATATAATACCTAATATAATATATACCCACTTATTCGTCGGCATAAAGCGCTTGCGGCTGCCAAAAAACAAGAACCACTCCTGCACATAAAAGCCGATGCCGAGCACTGCCGATATCACGGCTAACGGGTTATATAAAATGCTTTTAAAGAAGTGCAAATGTACCATTTCACCCAGCGCACGGCTCATACCGCAACCGGGGCACAAAAATCCCGTCATATGCCGTACCGGGCACGGGAACGCCGGCACAAGATATAAAAAGGTATAGACTGCTCCACCCAAAACAAACGGTATGAGGAGCAAGACCGCCAACCGGATTTTATTTTGTTTTGTCAAGCGAGCTTTATTCATAGAATGATTATATAAAATTATAATAACCTTGTCAATTTCAAAAATAATAAGCGAGTAAAGTGATAGAAAAAGAGAGAAAACAGGAGAAAACAGGAGTATTTGAAATTTATTTTAATTTTGGTGTTGACTTCAGGATTTGGTTGTGATAAGATAATCGGGCATTAAAAATTTAACGGAGGTAGAATTATGTCAACTTATATGCCTAAAGCAACTGAAATTGAGCGTAAATGGTATGTGATTGACGCTGAGGGCAAACCGCTCGGTAGAGTGGCTGCAAAGGTTGCAGAGCTTCTCAACGGTAAGCACAAGGCAGATTTTGCGCCCCATGTTGACTGCGGTGATTTCGTTATCGTTATCAACGCCGAAAAAGCAGTGCTCACAGGAGCAAAAGCAGACAAAAAAATCTATTATCATCACACAGGTTATATCGGTAATATGAAAAAGATTTCCGCCGGTGATTTAATGAAGAAGAACCCCGAAAAGGCTATTACTTTAGCCGTTAAGGGTATGCTTCCTTCCAACACAATCGGCAGAAAGTCTTTAACCAGACTTAGAGTTTATAGAGGTGCAGAGCACAACCATGCAGCTCAAAAACCCGAAGTTTTGGAATTTTAATGAAGGGAGTTAAAAGTTATGTACGAAAGTAATTATTTTTACGGCACAGGCCGCAGAAAGAGTTCCGTTGCTCGTGTTCGTGTATACAACGGCACCGGCAAAATCACTATCAACGATAGAGATATTGACGATTATTTCGGACTTGAAACTCTCAAGTTAATCGTTAATCAGCCTTTTGCCGTTACCGGCACCGAAGGCAAGTTTGATATCGTTTGCCGTGTAAACGGCGGTGGTGTAACAGGTCAGGCAGGCGCAATCCGCCACGGTCTTGCCAGAGCACTTTTACAAGCAGACGCTGCTTACAGACCGGCTTTGAAAAAAGCAGGCTTCTTAACCAGAGACCCTCGTATGAAGGAAAGAAAGAAGTACGGTCTCAAAGGCGCTCGCCGTGCACCGCAGTTCTCAAAGAGATAATCTTTTGTCAAAAAAACAGTCTCCGTATGGAGGCTGTTTTTTTGACAGTTTACGGTTTTCAGCGTTCAGTTTTCAGTTTAAGGATGGGCTTTGCCCACCCTTATTTAAATGCAACACATAGCGTTGCAACCTTAATCACTTGCAAAGTAAGTGTATGTCATCGCCAGAATGGGCGGATGATATCCGCCCCTACTTGTGCCTTATGCATTATTCATTAAAAAAGGATTTGCCTGTGCAAATCCTTTTTTCGGCTATTCGTCTTTTATTTTTTTATGCGCGGTGAAGGTATAAATCTCGTTCCCAACAGCATCATATTCGCGAAACTCCATAAAGCATGCTTTTTCTTTCACACACGGCTCGTGGTTGATGTCAAAATAGCATACTGTTGTTTTCACGCCACCGTGCGGGGTAAAATGATGCACGGTTTCGCTCACTTTATCGCGTATTTTTGCGCCGCATAGCCCGCAAAAATAGGCATCCTCCGGCATTTTATTGCCGCATGTTAAACAAATCATATGTCCTCCAGAAAATTCTTGTTTAGCGGGCTACGCCGGCTAAACAAGAATTTAAGCTGTTAGCTGATAGCCGGTAGCCGGTAGCGAGAGGGTGGGACACCCACACCCGTTTGATAGATGGAAAGATGATGTCTATTCTTCGCATATTTAAGC
>CADBJA010000183.1 GCA_902794945.1 Oscillospiraceae bacterium | reverse complement strand
TGAGGCAGTTTGGCTGACGCCAATCAACGAAAATGCGGTAGAATTAGCCAAAAAGTTCAAGCGAGAGGCTGTTCGGGTTCGACTCCCGTCGGGCTAACCGTATCAGAACACAAAAAATAAAAAAATTTATACTTACTTATTGATTTATAGCCTCGAATGCTCTATAATAGATAAGTACAGGGCGGCTGTACAGCGAATGTACAGCCGCTGTTCTTTTTTTAATGCAAAATGGGGTGAATAGCAGCAATCTTGCACTTTGCATTAAAATTGGGTAAGGGCAGAGCCCTTCCGTAATTCTAAATTCAAAATTCTTAATTCAAAATTAGTATAAAAGGGGGAAAGAAAAATGTTTAAAATCGGTTTTGACAATGACAAGTATTTGCAAATGCAGTCTGAGAGAATCAGAGAGCGCATTTCCGAGTTTGGGGGCAAACTCTATTTGGAGTTTGGCGGAAAACTGTTTGATGATTTTCACGCTTCGCGCGTGTTGCCGGGCTTTCAGCCCGACAGTAAACTGCAAATGCTCTTACAACTCAAAGATGAGGCTGAAATCGTGGTAGTTATCAGTGCGGAGGATATTGAAAAGGCAAAACTGCGCGCCGACCTCGGTATTACTTATGATATTGATGTGATTCGGCTCATTGATGAATTTACTTCACGCGGCTTAATGGTCGGCAGTGTGGTATTGACCCGCTATGCCGCACAACCGAGAGTACTTGCGTTTGAGGACAGGCTGCACTCACTCGGCTACAATGTGTATCACCACTACACGATTGAGGGCTATCCTTCCAACATCCCTAAAATTGTGAGTGATGAGGGCTACGGTAAAAACGATTATATTGAAACCACCCGTAAATTGGTGGTGATTACCGCACCGGGTCCCGGCAGCGGCAAAATGGCAACCTGCCTTTCACAGCTTTACCACGAAAATAAAAGAGGGATCAAAGCGGGCTATGCGAAGTTTGAAACATTCCCGATTTGGAATATTCCGTTGCGCCACCCCGTCAATATGGCATATGAAGCCGCTACGGCGGATTTGAACGATGTGAATATGATTGACCCGTGGCATTTGGAGGCTTACGGGGAAACCACGGTCAACTACAACCGTGATGTAGAGATTTTCCCGGTCTTAAAAGCCACATTTGATAAGATTTACGGCACCTGTCCCTACAAATCACCCACCGATATGGGCGTGAATATGGCGGGCAACTGTATTGTAGATGATGAGGCGGTGTGCGAAGCCTCTAAACAAGAGATTATTCGCCGCTACTTTGCCGCGACCGCATCGGCAGCAAGAGGCGCTAAAAATGATGAAGAGCGCTATAAACTGGAACTGTTGATGAACCAGGCAGGCATTAGTGAAGAAGACAGAACACCCGTGCCGCCGGCAAGGCAAAAGCACATTTTAACCGGTGCACCGGCTGCCGCGATTGAGTTAAGCGACGGTAAAATCATCACCGGCAAAACGAGTGAATTGCTCGGCTGTTCTTCTGCCATGCTTCTCAATGCCTTAAAGTATTTGGCAGGCATTAGTGATAATGTACTCTTGATTTTGCCCGATGTGATTAAGCCGATTCAGGAATTAAAAGTTAAGCACCTCGGCGATCACAGCAAACTTGCACTGTTGCATATTGATGAATTATTGATTGCGCTTTCTATCTCTGCTGTGACGGACGGCAGCGCCCGTGCGGCACTCGAGCAGTTGCCGAAACTCAAAAACTGTGAAATGCACACTTCCGTGTTGCTCGCACAGGTAGATGAAAATGTGCTCAAAAAACTGGGCATTCGCTTAACGACCGAAAAATTTGAAGGCTGACAGATTTCCTCAAAACCGTATCGCGATACGGTTTTGAGGTTTTTTCTTTTTTGAACATCATTTTTGTGACAAGGGAAATGCCTTTACATAAACTACACCGATTGTAAAGGCTCTCGGCTTTACTTTAAATGATTGACGGAAAGCAATGTTTTTGGTATAATGTTTTTATTATTTTTTAGGAGTACACTGTATTTATGGTTTTTGGCGTATTTGCCGGTATCACCTGGGCATTGGAAACCGTTATTTTGGGCATCGCCCTCAATATGACACCGTTCCTCAATACGGAACAGGCGGTTTTTTTGGCGCCCTTTGTGAGCACCTTTTTGCACGATTTGTTTTCGGCACTGTGGGCGTGTTTGTATAACGGTGTGCGCGGCAACCTCAAAAATGTGTGGGCGGCGCTCAAAACCAAAAGCGGCAAGTTTGTGATGCTTGCGGCGCTCATCGGCGGTCCTGTCGGTATGACAGGGTATGTGATGGCAATTAAGTATTTAGGTTCTGCTGTCGGCGCGGTGGCAAGTTCCGTTTACCCCGCCATCGGTGCCATTTTGGCATACTTTGTGCTCAAAGAAAAAATGCAGTGGTACCGTTGGGTACTGCTTGCGGTGACCATTTTAGGCGTGTGCGGTCTGAATTTCAGCGCCGATATTGCGATAGATAATGTACTGCTCGGTGCGCTCGGCGCGCTGATGTGCGCCTTCGGCTGGGGCACAGAGGCGGTCATCCTTGCCAAGAGTATGAAAGACCCGAATGTGAAGCAAGAGTATGCCCTGCAAATCAGGCAAAGCACTTCGGCGCTCGTTTACGGTGCGGTCATTTTACCCATTTTAAAGGGCTGGGGCTTCACGGTCAATCTCTTCACTTCCGGCACCGGTTGGCTCATTCCCACGATTGCGCTTGCGGCGCTGTTTGCAACCGTTTCATACCTATGTTACTACAACTCCATTTCCCGCATCGGGGCGTCCAAATCCATGGCACTTAACATCACCTATGCCGCGTGGGCAGTGGTATTTACCATTATTATATTAAGGGATACATCGCTGTTAAAACCGCTGCCGATTATTTGTGTAATCGTGGTGATTATCTGCGGGTTGCTTGCCGCGGCAGATGTAAAAGAATTGTTCCAAAAAAAGAAAAACGGCTCTGATGCAGAGAGTGAAGAATAGTATATCAATTTTAAAGTCTAAATGCTAAATTATTAATGAAATGTAGAATGTAGAAAGTAAAATGTAGAATTAAAATACGAAACTTTGTTTCGCCACCGTTATTCTCTCTTCTTTTTTCTTTCTTCTTTGCAAGGCTTTGCCTTTCCTGTCATTCCGAGCGAGTCGAGGAATCTTTATGATGCAACACTTTGTGTTGCCACCATTAATTCCGAATTTCGCATTATCAAGTATTTGCAATTCACAATTCAAAATTCAACATTCAACATTCAACATTTAATAAAATAACTCATTGGGAGGATAATAATATGAACTCAAATGTAAGACCCGAATCAATGCAAAGAATCACTACCGAAGCGCTTGCGGCTGCTTTTATTGACGAGCAGATTGCGGCAATCAAAGAGCAGGTGGGCGATAAAAAAGTGCTGCTTGCCCTCTCCGGCGGTGTAGACTCGAGCGTGGTAGCGGCGCTGCTCATTAAAGCCATCGGCAAACAACTCGTTTGCGTGCATGTGAACCACGGTTTACTGCGTAAAGGCGAGCCGGAGCAGGTCATTGAAGTGTTTAAAAACCAAATGGATGCCAACCTCATTTATGTAGATGCGGTTGACCGTTTTCTGGATAGGCTTGCCGGTGTGGCAGAGCCGGAGAAAAAGAGAAAGATTATCGGCGATGAGTTTATTCGCGTGTTTGAAGAAGAAGCGAGAAAATTAGACGGTATCGAGTTCTTG
>CADBJA010000182.1 GCA_902794945.1 Oscillospiraceae bacterium | reverse complement strand
GAATTTATTGTAGATGAAAATACAAAACACTGCGGTGAACCGCTCAAAGATATTAAACTGAATAAAAATGTTTTGCTCGCTTCCATTACCCACGGCAGAATGATAGAGTTCCCGAACGGTGACTCCGAATTCCACCAAGGTGACAGAATCGTGGTGGTTAAAAGCGGTGATAAACCGATTCACCAATTAAACGATATTTTTGCGGGGTAAGATATGAATTATAAAATTATGGCAAAAATCCATGCATGGATTTTATTGATAGAATCGGTGATGATGGTTCCGCCGCTAATTATTTCAATATGTATGCATGAAAACAAAAATGTATTTGGGTTTTTAATCACCATTATTATCACATTTTCCATAGCAGCCATTTTAAGCATTATTTCTAAGGATGCAAAGGCAAAGTTTTATGCGAAAGAAGGCTTTGTTTGTGTCGGTATGGCATGGATTGTGATGTGCCTGCTCGGTGCACTCCCCTTCTTCTTTTCCGGCACCATTCCAAACTATGTAGATGCTTTTTTTGAAACCGTTTCCGGGTTTACGACTACCGGTTCATCCATTTTAAATGAAGTGGAACACCTCGGTAAAGGGATGCTTTGGTGGCGTTCTTTCTCCCACTGGGTAGGCGGTATGGGCGTACTTGTATTCTTCCTTGCCATTATTCCCGTAAGCGGTTCCGGCGGATTTTCACTGCATATATTAAGAGCCGAAAGCACCGGACCAAATGTCGGTAAATCCACACCGAAAATGAGAGAAACAGCCGGTGCATTGTATGCGATTTACATCGGTTTAACGATATTAGACTTTATCTTTTTATTAATCGGCAAAATGAATGTGTTTGATGCCGCTTGCATCGCTTTCGGTACCGCAGGCACCGGCGGATTTACGGTTTTAAATACCGGTTTTGCCACCTACACACCATTTGCGATTAATGTCACCACTATATTTATGTTATTATTCGGTATCAATTTCAGTATTTACTTTATGATACTGTTTAAGCATGTATGGAAAGCGATTAAAAATGAAGAACTGATATATTATATCATTATAGTTATCGTTAGCACAGTATTCTTTGCTGTGAATATTTACCATAAAACAGCACAAACCATGAACCTTGGCGATACCATTATGCACTCCGCATTCCAAGTCAGTTCCCTCATTACCACCACCGGTTATGCTACGGCAGATTTTGCACAGTGGCCGGCATTCTCTCAAGCAGTCGCCTTAGTGTTAATGATGATAGGCGCCTGTGCCGGCAGTACCGGCGGCGGTATGAAGATTGCAAGAGTAATGCTTTTGTTTAAATCTCTTAAACGCAATGCACACAAACTCAATCACCCGAATGAAATCAGAGTCATTAAAGTCAATCAACAAAAAGTGAACGAGCAAACCGTAGCCAATGTCAACGCTTACCTTGCCGCTTATGTGATTTTGATTGTGATTAGTTTCTTGGTGGTTTCCCTTGATAAAGCAAATTATTCGGTCACCTCAAACCTTTCGGGTGTTATTTCCTGCTTTAATAACATCGGCCCCGGTTTAGACCAAATCGGTCCGATGAGTAATTATTCGGGCTACAGTATGCTTTCAAAAATCGTTTTATCCATCGATATGCTATTTGGCAGATTAGAGATTTTCCCGATATTAATGCTATTACTGCCTTCCACTTATAAGAAAAGTTAATTATTTTCACCGAAAACCGCTTGAAGTATTTCAAGCGGTTTTTACAATTAAAGTCAACAAAACAACAAAAAGTTGCATAAATTGCACAAATCGGTTATAATAATATAGATATGTATTCTGAAAGGGAAAAATATGGAAACGAAAGTTGTGAAAACGAGCATGGGCGATATTCGTTGCCGTGAATATGAAGACCGATTGGAATTTCGCGGTATCAAATATGCCACTGCCGGTCGTTGGCAATACCCCAAAGTAATTGAAAAGTGGAACGGTGTGTTAGATGCTACCGAATACGGTCCCTGTTGCCCGCAAGAAAGAGGCTTTACGGTAGATGCCGAAACAGCCCCTTTCTTCTATAAAGAATTTAGAGAAAACCAAACATTTACCTACAGTGAAGACTGTTTAAATTTAAACATCGTTACACCCAAAAATGCGAAAAACTGCCCGGTATTAATTTATACCTTCGGCGGCGGTTTTGTAAGCGGCAGTGCCGATGAAGGGCACACCACCGGTGAAGAAAGTGCAAAAAACGGTATTATTTGGGTTGCAATGAACTATCGCGTCACCCCCTACGGTTTTTGTTCACACCCCGATTTAAAAGATGAAAGCGGCAAATGCGGTAACTACGGTTTATATGACCAAATGCTTGCCATAGAATGGGTAAAAAAGCATATTGCCGAATTTGGCGGTGACCCCGATAAAATCACCCTTTCCGGTGAAAGTGCCGGCGGAATGAGCGTAGACTTGCTTCTCTCTACCGACCGTATAAAAAAAATCGGGCTTCACGGTGCAGTAATTATGAGTGCCGCCGGTATTCAAAGAAAAGTGATAAAACCGAAAACACCCGAAAAATCCAAAGCATTTTGGGATAAAGTAGTCGCATACGCCGGCAAAGAAACCATTTTACAAGTGCGTGATGAATGTACGGATGAAGAATTATATTGGGCGTGGAACAAAGCCTTTAAAGAGTGCAAAATTCCGCTGATGAGCGCCCTGCCGACTTATGACGGTGAACTCATTACCAAAGAAAACTTTAAAATGAGCACAGTACCGACCGATTTCCCGATGGTGGTCAGTGTCACAAGCAAAGATATGTTTTGTATCGCCCTACTCAAAATGAGTCAGGCATTTGCCAAAAAAGGAATGCGGAACGGCAATAAGGTATGGATGGCAAACTTTGCACGCGCCCTGCCCGGTGATGAAAGCGGTGCATGGCATTCCTCCGACCTTTTATATGTATTTAACACTTTACATATTAACTGGCGCCCGTTTGAAGAAATAGACCATACGATTGCCAACCAAATGAGCAAATCGCTTGCGGCTTTTGTGAAAACCGGTGACCCGAATTGTGATGAGATACCGCATTGGGACACCGGCATAAAAGAGCCGATGCGCTTTTGTGAAGATACCAAAATGATGCCGTGGGATAAAAAGTATATGTTTGATAAAACCATCCATAATGACGGACCGATTTAAAAAAGTGCCTCACTTGGGAGGACCTTCGTACGGAGAGTACCAATAACGAAGTATTGGTACTCTCCGTAAAGAAGGTTCAACAATAAGGCTCCCCTGTGTTCAACAATAAGGCTCCCCTGTGTAAGGGGAGCTGTCGCATTTATGCGACTGAGGGGTTGTTACAATCCCTCCGCTTCGCCTTCGCTCAGCACCTTCCTTTACACAAGGGAGGCTTTTTCTTTTCCGGATTTGGCAGTACAAAGCCTATGCTCGCTGTGCTCTGTGACATATTTGCTTGCTCTGCGAAAAATGCTATGATATAATGTAAGTGTAAGTCTTAATTGGAGGTGAAGATTTTGATGAACAGAATATGGATAGATTTATATGACGCAGCTAAAGCAGTACAAAACCCAAGAGAACTTTCCGAGCGAGTCTATGCAGGAGGCGTTGCTGCGGCAATTGAAAGCACAAGTGGAAATATTTACAGTCTCTTTTCTTATTTCCGTGAAAAGAAACCAACAGAAAAGAAAAAATATAAGGGCGACACATTCGCACTTGATTGATAAATACATTCTTCTTATCAAC
>CADBJA010000181.1:3765-5599 GCA_902794945.1 Oscillospiraceae bacterium | reverse complement strand
CAAGCACCACCAAAAAGCAAAGCGGCAAAACTAATCAAAAAACAAGCACCACCGCCAAGAGCGGTAAAACAGATAATAAAAATTCAAATCAAAACAGTAGCGGCAGTGCAAACGGTAAAAAAACGAGCGGCGGCAAACAGCAATCCGCATCCAAACAGACTACCACCAAAAAACAAAGCACTACCAAAAAGCAAACTACCACCAAAAAGCAAAAACAAACGCTTTCCGTCACATTCACCATCACCTGTTCCGCCGCCGTCGGCAGGGTGGACGGGGTGCCGGAGTCCGGCTACTTCCTCAAAGGTGCCGGCGTGAGTGTGAGTAACGGCGCGAATGTATATGAAGCCCTTGTCAAATGTTGTGAGGCAAACGGTGTTGCGGTCGTTGCGAGCAATACGATGTACGGTATGTATGTCAGTTCCATCGGCGGGCTTGCCGAGTTTGAAGCCGGCAAAATGAGCGGGTGGACCTATACCGTAAACGGTAATTACCCGCCCAAAGCGTGCGATAAGTATGTGTTAAGCGACGGAGATCGGGTAGAGTTTATCTACAAAGCCGGGTAGGCGATGACACCTTAATTAATGTATATGATTTCGGTTTATATGCCGAATATATAGTATAAATTGTTTTTAGGAGGAATGAAAGAATGAAAAAGATTATTGCAATCACTTTATCGGTATTGCTCATCATCAGTCTGCTTCCCATGGCAGCCTTTGCGGGCGGTACCAAAGAAGAAGTGCAGGCAAAAATTGTGGCGGCAAGAGACGCGCTTTATGGCAATAAAACAGCTTTTGCAGCCAATGAAAGTCTTGACTTTTTGCTTTATTTATCTGCCGGCGGTGATGCCGAGAAGTATGCCGAGGGCTACCTTTCTGCTATCAGAGATGCTTTTGATGCCGGTCAAATGACCACGGCTGACAGAATCGGTCTGCTCATCTTTGTGTGCGCACAACTCGGTGAGGATATAGAAAACTTTAAACTCAACGACGACAGCACTGTCAATTTGTATGAGTTGATGAAAGAACAAGGCACGGCGGTTGACTCCCCGTATAACTACTACTATGTGATTTTAAGCAGTCCGGACGATTCATATGTTGAAGAGATTACCGCGGCAATGGCGGCAAATTATACCCCGGGTAGCGGTTATAATTATTGGGGCTTCGGCACCGATAACACCGCAAACTTTGCCGCAACTATGCAGTACAACGACAGTTATGCCGATTTGGTAGAGGATGCCGTGAATGTGGTAGAGAGCGCCAAGACCGAAAAAGGCTATTATTACCTTGCCGATTACGGCACCGATGCCAATGCCAACTCCACCGCCTCCGCCTTATTTGCGTTTTCCGATATGGATGCACAGGAAAAGGCAGATGCCGCTTATGATTTATTAAAGAACTTTGAATTGGGTGACGGCAATTATTTCTATATGGATAATGATAAGAGTGCCAATACCTTTGCCACCAGAGATGCGTTAAGAGCCCTTTTGGCGTATGATGCGTTTTTAGGTGAGCCGGATGTAGACCCGGTTCCCGCTGCGGATGAAACCGAAGAGCAACCCGCCGATACACAGGTAACCACCGCAAAGGCGGCAGACCAAAAGCAGTCTACCCCCGCTACCGGTGACAGCCTCATCGCTTGCGGCTTGGCAGGCGTCGCTATGCTTGCCCTCGGCATTGCAGTAGCAACCCGTAAGAAAGAAAAATAAATTCTAATATATCCGCCTACGGCGGATATATTAGAATTTAAGCTGTTAGCTATTAGCCGATAGCCGGTAGCGAGAGGGTGGGACACCCACACCCGTTTGATAGATGGAAAGATGATGTCTATTCTTCGC
>CADBJA010000181.1:0-3729 GCA_902794945.1 Oscillospiraceae bacterium | reverse complement strand
TGCGAATGTGTCGCCCAATCGCTAACCGCTAACTGCTGCCTGCTATCTGCTTAAATTCTAATTTAGCCACCGCAAGGGTGGCGTAAATTAGAATTTACATCTGCGAAGCGCTTTGCGCTTCGCTTTTTTTATGAAATTTTCGATTTCTCTTGCATAAATTTAAAATATATAATATTATATAAAATGGAAAAGTTTGAAATCGAAAGGGGCTTATGATGAAAAATATTCCCGAATTATTCGGCTCTATGTGTTTTAATGAGGCAGTGATGAAAGAACGCCTGCCCGAAAAAACCTATAAAGCACTTAAAAAGACGATTGATGAAAATGCACCGCTCAGTGAAGATATTGCCTCCGTTGTGGCAGATGCAATGAAAGATTGGGCGATTGAAAACGGTGCCGTTTACTATACCCACTGGTTCCAACCCTTGACCGGTGCCACTGCCGAAAAGCACGATGCCTTTATTGCACCGGCGGCGGACGGTAAGGTGATAATGGAGTTTTCCGGCAAAGAACTCATTAAAGGCGAGCCGGATGCCTCCTCTTTCCCGAGCGGCGGGCTTAGAACCACTTGTGAAGCGAGGGGCTACACGGCGTGGGACCCGACCTCTTATGCCTTTATTAAAAACGGGGTACTGTGCATTCCTACGGCGTTTTGTTCGTTCGGCGGGCACGCACTCGATAAAAAAACACCGCTGTTGCGCTCGATGGAAGCCGTCAGCAAACAGGCACTGCGCATTGTCAAATTATTCGGTTTAACCGATGTCAAAAAGATTGAATCCACCGTCGGTGCCGAGCAGGAGTATTTTTTAATTGATAAGGAAGCCGCCTTTAAGCGTAAAGACATTATTTATACCGGCAGAACTTTGTTCGGCTCCAACCCTCCGAAAGGGCAGGAGCTTGATGACCACTATTTCGGTTCCCTCAAAAGCAGAGTATCCGCGTTTATGGGTGAAGTGAATGAAGAGTTGTGGAAACTCGGCATTATGGCAAAAACCAAGCACAATGAAGTTGCGCCGGCACAGCACGAATTGGCACCCATTTTTGTATCGACCAACCTTGCGACCGACCAAAACCAGATTACGATGGAAATTATGAAAAAGGTCGCTTTAAAGCATAATATGGTGTGCCTGTTGCACGAAAAGCCCTTTGCGGGGGTGAACGGTTCGGGCAAGCATAACAACTGGTCACTGTCTACCGATACGGGTGTCAATTTGTTAAACCCCGGTAAAACACCGAGCGAAAATATGCAGTTTTTGGTATTCCTTTGCGCCGTGATTAAGGCGGTAGACGAGTATCAGGATTTGTTGCGCATTTCGGCTGCGAGCGCCGGCAATGACCACCGCCTCGGTGCCGATGAAGCACCGCCGGCTGTCATTTCCATGTTCTTGGGCGATGATTTGGACGGTGTGCTCGCCGCGCTCGAAAAAGATGAGCACTATGTCGATAAAGAGGGCGTTAAAATGGATACCGGACCTATGGTATTACCGAATTTGCCCAAAGATAATACCGACCGTAACCGCACTTCACCCTTTGCCTTTACCGGCAATAAGTTTGAATTTCGTATGGTCGGCTCCAACCAGTCGATAGCCGATGCGAATATCGTCATTAATACCGCTGTCGCAAAGGTGTTGGATGGATTTGCCGGCGTGCTCGAACAGGCGGAGGATTTTGATGCCGCTTTGCACACCTTGCTCAAGCAGACTATCCGCGCCCATAAGCGCATTATCTTTAACGGGAACGGTTATGATGATGCATGGCAAAAAGAAGCCCAAAAGAGGGGACTGCTTAACCTCAAAACCACGGTGGATGCCGTAGAGCATTTGCTTGATGAAAAGAATATTGCACTCTATGAAAAATACGGTGTATACACCCGTGAAGAGTTAGAGGCAAATTATGATATTTATTTAGAGAATTATTCTAAAATCATTCACATTGAGGCTTCATCCATGGTGAAGATGAGCCAAAAAGAGATTATTCCGATGTCGATTGAGTATGTGAAGGATTTGTGCGAGGCATCGAATATTAAAAAGCAATCGAGCGCTGCGGTTTCCACCTTTGCGGAGGATGACCTTGCCAAAAAACTCTCGGCACAAACCGAACTTGTGTATAAGGCAACCGAAGCGTTGGAAGAAGCCGTGCATAAGGCAGAGAAAATGGACGATATTCACGCACAGGCAAGGTTCTACTGCGATACTATTTTGCCGTTGATGAAAGCACTGCGCAAACCGGCAGATGTGATAGAATTCTCTTGCCCGCGTTACAGATGGCCCTACCCGACTTACGGTGATTTGTTATTAAGCGTGAAAGAATAATAAAAAGAAAGAGCCGTACTTGGCTCTTTGTTTTTAGGAGAAAAGAATGAAAACCGAAAGATTATTTGATAAAGATGCCTTCCTCTTCACATTTGAAGCACAGGTGCTCTCTTGTGAAAAACAGGGCAAATACTTTGCCGCCGTGTTAAATAAAACCGCCTTCTTCCCGGAGGGCGGCGGACAAGCCGCCGATAAAGGGGAACTTGGCGGCGAGCCGGTTTGCGATGTGCAGGAAAAAGAGGGTGTGATTTACCATTACCTCAAAAGCCCGATAAGCGGCACGGTGCAGGGCATTGTGGATGGTGAAACCCGCTTTTCGCGCATGCAAAACCATTCGGGAGAGCATGTGGTGTCGGGCATTATTCACCGCTTAACGGGGGCAGATAATATTTCTTTCTCTCTTACCGACAGTGAAACCACCTTGGCGTTTAATGTGCCGCTGGGCGAAGATTTGCTCGCCACGGTAGAAAAGCAGGCAAACGATGTGGTGTTTCGCGATGTGCCGATTAAGGCGTTTTACCCCGATACGGAAACATTGGCGGCACTTGATTACCGCTCGAAATTGGAATTGACCGAAAATGTGCGATTGGTAGAGATTGCAGGCACGGATTTGTGCGCGTGTTGTGCGCCGCACTGCCGCTCCACCGGTCAAATCGGGCTCATTAAAATCATTAACGCCGAAAGTTATAAAGGCGGCACCAAATTGTGGATTGCGTGCGGCGGGAGAGCGCTTGCGCATTACGATATGCTTTTAACACAGGCAAAAAACATTTCACACTTACTGTGTGCCAAAATAGAAAAAATTGATACGGCGACAGAGCGCCTGCACGCCGCAAAGCAACAGGCAGAGTATGAACTTGTGGCATTAAAACGGGGGATGATTGCCGAAAAAATCGTAGCGGTGGAACCCACACATGGCGATTTTTTAGAAAAGTGTTCTTTTAAAGGTGATGATTTGCGCCTGTATGCCGAAGGGCTTAAAGAAAAGGTGAGCGGTATTATCGCCGTGCTTGAGGGGGATGATGCGAGCGGCTACCGCTATGTGCTCACCGCACAGAGCACCGATATTATGCCGCTTGTAAAAGCCGCCAACGTTGCTCTTAACGGCAGAGGCGGCGGCAGAGATAATATGGCACGCGGCACTTTCGCGGCAGATTTTGAAAGTATTAAAGCCTTTTTTGAAAATCACAACGCTTTCTCATAAAGGCTTAATGAATAAAAAAATCCACACTTGCCTTTAGGTGAGTCCCCGTAACGAAGTTTGGTTTTTGCGTTGTATTTTCATCCGCCTAAGTGATAAAATTTCCCTTGAATACGGCAAGTATACAAGAAAAATTTTCTCCCTTATTCGAATAAAACTACTTAGCAAAAACTGCTATGCACCCTAAAATCGGCAGATTTTTTGTCAGAATAAAGC
>CADBJA010000180.1 GCA_902794945.1 Oscillospiraceae bacterium | reverse complement strand
GCGATGTGAAACTTGCAAGTCGCTTTTGAGTTCGTCGGTAACTACGCCTCGGTGGACTTTCACCACAGAGCATTGATATGCCCGTCATACTAAAAAACAACCGCAGAGCGCGCCCGCTCTGCGGTTATTTTTTATTGAAAATTGCCGATTAACGGCTGGTCAAAATCAAACAGTGACCCGTTGACAATGAACAGATTATAGATACCTTGTTTAATATAATACTCGCAAATCAAATCTGCCTTGTTGGCGGGTGAAAATGCAAAGCCCGCTTTTTGTAACATCTCACACGCCTGCTCATACGGCAACTCTAATGCAAAAATAAACGCAAGTGCCGTTTGCTTGCCGGGTTTATAGAGCGGGTTGGAACGAATTTTAGAGAAAAGGCGCTTATCGACATTCGCTTTTTTATAGCACTCGGCATCCTTCATTCCCTTTTCATCTATCAAGCGCAAGAGCATTTCGCTGAAAGATTCATCTTTCACCTGATCTAAATACGCCTCTAATGCGGTAGAAGACGGTTTGGGTGCTGCCTGCGCTAAATCAGGTAAGGCAGTGGTGCGCGGCATTGCACCTGCCGCTTTATATTCTTTTTTTAGCGGTGCCGCAGCCCTATCGGCACCAAATGCAGGCTCTGCCGGCATAGTGGCACACGCCAAAGGCATGGGTGCACAAAAATTTTCTTCTACAAAATGCCGGTCAATATATGCCGCAATGGCAGCATAGTGCTTTTGACTTTCGGCACGGTAATTGGTTTTTGATTTCATCTTTTTTCTCCTTAAAACAGATAGCGTATTACAAGTTCCGCTATCAACACCGCCGCCGATGCACTTGCCGCCACCAGTAACAACGAGCGTTTAAAAAAGGCAAGGATTAATGCGACAATCACACCGACAATCGCACTATATACATTGCCGGTGGCATAAAACACGGCGGGCACGGTCATTACACTCAATACCGCATAAGGCATATAGTGTAAAAACGATAAAATAAATCTGTTTTCAATCTTCTTTTTGACAAGCACAAGCGGAATCACTCTCACCGCATAGGTCACAAGTGCCATCACAAGCAGATAGGGCAAAAAGGAAGCATAACTCATGGTGTGCCCTCCTTTTTGTTTTCACTAATCGGGAACAGCAATGCCGCTACCGCACTTGCCGCCACGGCGCAAATAATGACCACAAAGCCGCTCGGCACCTGTTTTAAAAATGGCACAAAGTGAAACGCAAGGCTTAACACCACGGCAATGATGACACAAATGAGTGTTTTATAATCCTCGCGTGCGACGGGAATTACAATGGCAATAAACATAGCAAAAATGGCAATCCCGAGGGCGGAAATAACCACCTCCGGCAACACATTGCCTGCCACGGCACCCAAAATGGTGCCGGCACTCCACCCGATGTAAGGTGTGAGAATTAAGCCGTACATATACTTTTTATCGACATCACCCTCGTGGGAGGAAGCCACGGCAAATACTTCATCCGTCACCACAAAACCGATGATGAATTTATTATGCAGTTTAAACGAAGTATCAAACTTTTGCGAGAGAGATACACTCATCAGCGCATAGCGCAGGTTAATAATAAACTGCGATGCCGCCATTTCAATCAATGTACCGCCGCCCACCATAATCGGCACGGCGGCAAGTTGCCCCGCGCTCGTGACATTGGTGGCGGAAATGAGCAACGCCTGAAAGGCGCTTAAGCCGGATGAAAGCGCATAAATGCCGAATGCAAACGCCACCGAAAGGTAGCCGAAGCAAATGGGCAAACCGTCTTTAATTCCTTTAAAAAATGTGCTTTTTTCTTTCATAACTTATTTATTATATTTCAAGGGGAGGAAATAGTCAAATAAATTCTAATTTATCTGCCTACGGCGGATAAATTAGAATTTAATGAATGATGAATATTGAATAATGAATAATTTTGGGAGGGACACCCTCACCCGTTTGATAGATGGAAAGAGAATATCTATTCTGCGCATATTTAAGCCAAATTTAGATTTAATCGAAACTATTACAATCAAGTGCGAATGTGTCGCCCACTCGCTGACTGCCGACTGCCGACTGCCGGCTGCTTAAATTCTAATTTAGCCACCGCAAGGGTGGCGTAAATTAGAATTTATCGCAAATGCCCTCCCGCAACGAATATGCGGGAGGGCTTTTTTGCGATAAATCATTCAACTTTGGGTAATTTTGCCGCGTATTTTGCAAGTTCTTCATCGGTGGGAATATAGTCTTCCATTTGGTGCTCATGGAATTTTTCATATGCCACCATATCGAAGTAACCGGTGCCGGTTAAGCCGAACACAATGGTCTTCTCTTCACCGGTTTCTTTGCACTTGAGCGCTTCATCAATCGCCACGCGAATGGCGTGGGAAGATTCAGGTGCCGGCAAAATACCCTCTACCCTTGCAAAGAGTTCTGCCGCCTCAAACACATCGGTTTGCTTGACGGATACCGCTTCCATCAACCCGTCATCATACAGTTGTGATAATACCGGGCTCATACCGTGGTAGCGCAGACCGCCCGCATGGTTGGCGGAAGGAATAAAATCGGAACCTAAAGTATACATTTTTGCAAGCGGGCACACCATACCGGTATCGGCAAAGTCATAAGCAAACTTACCTCTTGTAAAACTCGGGCAGGATGCCGGCTCTACCGCAATAATTCTGTAATCCTTTTCACCCCTTAATTTTTCGCCCATAAACGGCGCAATTAAGCCGCCGAGATTAGAACCGCCGCCGGCGCAGCCGATAATGATATCCGGCACCACGCCGTATTTATCGAGTGCGGCTTTGGTCTCTAAACCGATAACGGATTGGTGCAACAGTACCTGATTGAGCACGGAACCGAGCACATAGCGGTAGCCGGGGTTAGACACTGCCACCTCAACCGCTTCCGAAATGGCACAACCGAGGGAACCGGTGGTACCGGGGTGCTCTGCCAAAATCTTTTTGCCGATTTGAGTGGTTTCGGACGGTGAGGGAGTAACGCTTGCGCCGTAAACACGCATTACCTCACGGCGGAAAGGCTTTTGCTCATACGATACTTTTACCATATACACTTTACAATCCAGTTCCAAATAGGCACACGCCATAGACAGTGCCGTGCCCCACTGACCGGCGCCGGTTTCGGTGGTTACCCCTTTTAAACCCTGCTTTTTGGCATAATACGCTTGCGCAATGGCGGAATTGAGTTTGTGAGAGCCGCTGGTGTTATTGCCCTCAAATTTGTAATAAATTTTAGCGGGTGTACCGAGTTTCTCTTCTAAACAATACGCACGCACGAGCGGTGAGGGACGATACATTTTGTAAAAATTGCGAATTTCTTTCGGTATCTCGATAAATGCATTTTCATTATCAAGTTCTTGCGCCACCAACTCTTCACAGAATACGCCGGATAACTCTTCGGCGGTCATCGGCTGTAAAGTGCCCGGGTTGAGCAGCGGTGCCGGTTTGTTTTTCATATCGGCACGCACATTGTACCAATACTGCGGTATCTCCGTTTCATCCAAATAAATTTTGTACGGAATTTTTTTCTCTGACCCCATAATAATAAATAACTCCTTTTGTTTTTAAAAAATATTTAAAATATCGTATCATAAATGGTGAAAATAAGCAATGATTAAAAGTGCATCAATATCAAATTTATTAAGAAAAAATACTTGCATACTTTGCGATAAAGCGATAATCTATCGGAGACACAAAACAGTAATTAGCGGAGATAAACAATGGCAGGAATGGCGGATATGAAAAACAGAAAAAAAGA
>CADBJA010000179.1 GCA_902794945.1 Oscillospiraceae bacterium | reverse complement strand
AGAGGGAGGCTTAAAAAGTGCGTATCTACACGGTTTTTTAATACTTATACTTTTATGTATATTAACCCACCGTTTCATTAGAGCGAAGCGGAACGGGTGCGGGTGCCCCGCCCAATCGCTAACCGCTAACTGCTGCCTGCTATCTGCTTAAATTCTAATTTAGCCACCGCAAGGGTGGCATAAATTAGAATTTACCCCTCAATCGCTTTCTTAATCGCATCGGCAACCGATTGCTTGGTCGCTTCGCTCGCTTTGCCGCTCTTGTTGGCGGCTTTGAGTACCCAAATACCGAGTTTGGATTTGCTCTGCATATACGAAATGACATCAATTTGCGTGCCTTCTTCCGCTTCGCAAAAAGTTAAGGTCATTTTGGTAATCTCGGTCGGGTGGTCGGGGTTTTCGGTATGAAATACCATAATCTTTTTTTCTTCGTCAAAAGTGACTTTTACGATGTTAAAGGTACCGTCACCCAATTTTTCTTTCCACTCCGTGTCGGAAATGTCAATAATCTTCGTTTTTTGCGTGCGGTTGGAGTTGGTACCGTCAAAATCCAACTCACGCGGTTTGTGGCAAACTTCCCACACTTTGTCAAGTGCATAAGGCACGGTGGTGCTTGCAGTAAATGTGTATTCCATAATGGTCTCCTTTGTTATGGTAAATTCTTGTTTATCTGTGATAAACAAGAATTTACAGTTTGGATTTTGGAGAGTGGAGTTTGAAGTTGATGGCGGGACACCCGCACCCGATTAGAAAGCCTATCACCGTGCCGCTTGCGGCACTTACAATTGGGTGAGGGCGAAGCCCTCCCTTAATTTCACTCTCCACTCTTCACACTTCAAACTTTTAGCGTGATTAGTGCGCTAAATTAGAATTTAGAATTTTATAAACCTTCGGCAGTGCCGGTTCAAACCCGAACAG
Organism: Oscillospiraceae bacterium; assembly: GCA_902794945.1. Taxonomy (GTDB): domain Bacteria; phylum Bacillota; class Clostridia; order Oscillospirales; family Acutalibacteraceae; genus RUG714. The sequence continues at coordinate 2,856 of CADBJA010000179.1, read as the reverse complement.
TTTATCAAGCCCCTTGCCGCACAGCGAAATGATGAGTGCATTAAACACCGTACACACAACGGTGCCGATACCGATGCAATCCGTAAAACGCACATCCTCAAACCGATGCGATACGATGAGTGCCAAAATCACGGCAATCACAAGGGAAGTAATATCATAGCCGAGTTTAAATTTTTCGGTTTTAAAACCAAACTTATTTGCCACTTGCGATACAAAGAGTTCATACACCTGTTGCGGCAAATAGGTTCTGAAAAACAGGGCAATCGCAAGCGAGGTAATCACTACGCCCGCCGCTAAAGAAACAATGCGTGCCGCAAGGCTTTCATACGGCGCACTGCCGCCGAAAAGCGCAAACCACAAATCGAGTATCACGCCGTAAATCACTGCCGTGAGGAACGAGAGTAGATAGCGCCAGTTGAATTTGCGGATAATAAGGCACATTGCCGCCAACAGCACACCCTGTAAAATATATTCGCTTTTGCCGAAGGTATACCACGGCAAAAAATGCTCAACCGCTAAGTGTATTATATATGCCGGTGCAACTACCATCGAAACACCGAAGCCTGCTTTTGTGACCAAAAACACGCCTATGGAGATGAACAGCACCCCAAACACCCAAGCGATTTCGCTCATTTTGTTAAATCTTTTATTTTTACCCATAATAATAAATATTTTACAACATTCGACTGTCATTTGCAATGACTTGAAACAATTTTTTTTGTATGGTAAAATAAATATAACTATTTCTATAATACAGAGGTAACTTATGGAAACTTGTTTAAAAAATGATATTGAATATTTGAAATTGCTTTCCAAACAATACCCCAACACCGACAGGGTGTGTAATGAGATTATTGATTTGCGGGCAACCCTCGCTTTGCCGAAGGGGACGGAACACTTTGTATCCGATATTCACGGGGAGTTTGATGCTTTCCACCATGTGATTAAAAATGCCTCCGGCGTTATTAAAAGCACCATTGAGGACTGTTTCGGCAACAATATGCGCGAGAGCAGCAAACGCAAACTTGCCACGCTCATTTATTATCCGACCGAAAAACTCGCCATTATTAAAGAGAGTGAGCCGGATATTGATGATTGGTACAAAACCACGCTCATCCGCCTCAAACGAGTGTGCAAGGCGGTGTTTGCCAAATATAAGCGTACCGAAGTGAGGAATGCCATGCCGCAGGACCTCGCTTACATATTAGAGGAGTTTTTAAACGAGAGCGACGCGCGCGAAGCGAAAAAAAGTTACTACAATGAATTGATTGACAGCATCATTTCTCTCGGGCAGGCAGACCGCTTTATTACCGAGTTGTGTTACCTCATTCAGCGCTTTGCGATTACGCACTTGCATGTCATTGGCGATATTTATGACAGAGGTCCCGATGCGGTGCAGATTATGGATATGCTTATGAACTACCACTCGGTTGATTTGCAGTGGGGCAACCACGATATGAGTTGGATTGGCGCGGCATCCGGCTGTGAAGCACTTATTTGCAATGTGATTCGCTTCCAGGCGCGCTACGGCAATTTAGCAACGCTTGAAGAGGATTACGGCATCAACCTCGTGCCGCTTGCCACTTTTGCGATGAAAACCTATGCGGATGACCCATGCGAGCAGTTTATGCCCAAACTTGTAGAGGGCACACAACCTTCCGAGAGCCGCTCGCTCATCGCCAAAATGCACAAGGCAATCTCGATTATGCAGTTTAAATATGAGGCAGAGATTATTCGGCGTCACCCCGAATTTAAGATGGACAGCCGCTTGATTTTAGAAACGCTCGATTTGGATGCCGGCACCTTTGTTGCCGAGGGCGAAACCTATAAACTGAACGATTTATCGTTCCCGACGCTTGTTGAAGGCGAACAGTGCGCCCTGACCGCCGAGGAGCGTGATACGATGGAAAAAATCAAATTTTCCTTTATGCACAATGAAAAACTGAATAAACATGTGCGCTTTATGTTGCGTAAAGGCGGCATTTATAAGGTGTTTAACGGCAATTTGCTTTACCACGGCATTATTCCGTTAAATGATGACGGTACGCTCCGAGAAGTGACCTACCGCGGCAAAACACTCAAGGGAAAAGCCTATTTGGATGAAGTGGATACCGCCGTAAGAAAAGCGTATTACGAGAGCCCTCGCAGTGAACTGAAAACCGAGTGCCTCGACCATGTGTGGTTTTTGTGGGAGCATAAAGATTCACCTCTGTTCGGCAAAAAGGTGATGACCACGTTTGAGCGCTATTTTACCGATAATAAAAATGCTTATGAAGAGGGGAGAGACCCCTACTACAACTGGCGCAATAACGATGATGTGTGCAATATGATTTTAAAAGATTTCGGGCTGGATGATGAAAATTCCCGCATTGTCAACGGCCATGTGCCGGTGCACGCCAAAAACGGCGAAAGCCCGATTAAATCGCACGGCAAACTCTTTGTCATTGACGGCGGCTTTGCGAAAGCCTACCAGGATGTGACGGGCATTGCCGGCTACACGCTTATTTACTCGCCGCACGGCTTGCTCATTGTATCGCACGACCCGTTTACCGGTGTGTATGATGCGGTGACGAAAGAAACGGATGTGGCATCATTCACCGTGGGTTCTTTCTACTCGCAAGAGAAAATTTTAGTTGCCGACACCGACGCCGGCAGAGAGATCAAAAAGAAAATAGACGCCCTTGAAGAATTGCTGTATGCGTATAGCAACGGCTTAGTCAAAGAAACAGAATAGCGGCGCTATTCTGTTTCTTTGACAAAAAGGAATTTGTCGAGGTCTTACGACCTCGAAGAGAAGAGAGAAAAGAGAAGAGAGAAGAGTGGTGGGCGGGACACCCGCACCCGATTTATATAACA
>CADBJA010000178.1 GCA_902794945.1 Oscillospiraceae bacterium | reverse complement strand
AAAAAGTATTTTTGCACAAGTCAGTTTTTCCGCTAATAACTGTATACTGTCTTCTGTGAACTGTTGACTATTTATCTGCCCTTAGGCAGATAAATTAGAATTTTTCTCTCTTCATAACAAAAGCATCGGCAAGAACGCCGATGCTTTGTTATTATAATACTTTTGACAAAAAGTCTTGCAAGCGCGGATTTTTCGGATTGGTGAAAAATTCTCCAGGCTCCGCCTCTTCTTGGATAATGCCTTCATCCATAAACAACACCTTGTCAGCCACTTCTCTGGCAAAACCCATTTCGTGGGTCACCACAACCATAGTCATACCTTTTTTGGCAAGCTTTTTCATGACATCCAACACTTCACCCACCATTTCGGGGTCAAGTGCCGAGGTTGGCTCGTCAAAAAGTATTACTTCCGGACCCATAGCAAGCGAACGCACAATTGCCGCTCTCTGCTTTTGTCCACCCGAAAGCTGACTCGGGTACGCATTTGCTTTATCTGAAAGACCAACTCTTTCCAATAAATCCATGGCGGTTTTCTCTGCTTCTTCCTTCGTCATAAGTTTGTTATGTACGGGTGATAATGTTATATTATCCAAAATGGTCTTATTGTTAAACAAATTAAAATGTTGAAACACCATTCCCATTTTTTGACGCACTTTGTTAATATCACATTTTTTGTCATTGATTTGTTCACCGGCAAAATAAATTTCACCTTCGGTAGGCGTTTCCAACAAATTTAAACATCTTAAAAATGTGGATTTTCCGGAGCCTGAGGGTCCGATAACAACGATTTTTTCCCCTTTTTGAATTTCATAATTAATTCCACGCAAAACATGGTTGTCGTCGAATTTTTTATGTAAATTACAAACTTTTATCACTTTTTCTCAAACTCCTTTCCATAATTCTGATGATTAAGGAAATAATCACGACAAGTACAATATAAATTATTGCCATAAACAGATACGGAATCATATATTCGTAGTTATTATTACCTATATTTTGGAATGCAACATACAAATCCATCGCACCGATAAAACTGACTATGGAAGTTTCTTTAATCAAAGTAATAAACTCATTACCCAAGGTTGGCAAAATGTTTTTTACCGCTTGCGGAATAATGATTTTCATCATCGTTGTCCCGTAAGACAAGCCGACCGCTCTGCCGCCCTCCATTTGTCCCGGGTCAACAGACATAATACCTGCTCTCATGATTTCACTAATGTAGGCACCTGAATTCAATCCGAACACAACAATTGCTACAGGTACCGATTGTAAGTGTAAACCTGCCAACGGCATTAAGACATAATAAAAAATCAACAATTGCACAACCATTGGTGTGCCTCTAAAAATGCTGACATAAAACACGGCGATTTTGTCCAGTATTTTTACTATAATATTGTTTTTCGGCAGCACACGAATTGTTGCCAGTAAAGTACCAATCACAATACCAATAAGCAGACCGATAACCGCAATCAAAAGTGTGTTTTTTAACCCTTCCAAAACAGTGTTGAGACCGCCATGATTAATAAACACATCCCAAAAAACATCAAATTTTTTTGCAAACATAAGTCTTCATACTCCCCTATAAAACTCAAATATCCCACCTCCTCGAAAGAGGTGGGATATGAATTACTATGTTTATGCTGTTGCGTTCATGGCTTTAGTGACAGCATCTGCCGGAGCAGAGTCGATAATCACAAGATTCACATTACCGTTAATTAAATCTTGAATAGCAAGGGAAGCATTATCATACCCTTTCCAGGTTGCCTTTACACCCGCAAAACCAAAATCTTCACTTCCTTCTACATAGCTTTGCCCGGTCGTACCGTTTTGACCACCTATTACAGTGGAAGCATCATATTTCGCTAAGATAGCTTCAACATCTTCTTTTGTCTTGCATGCATCAAAAGTAGTATCGTCACCTTTCACGACAAGTTTCTGCGCTGCATTGTAATAAGAATCAGAGAAATTAACTTGTTTGGCGCGTTCCGGTGTGACGGTAAGACCTGCCATGGCAATATCTGCCTTGCCCTGCTGCACGGAAGTAATAACCGCTTCAAACTTCATGTTCTTGATAACCAATTCTTTACCGAGAGAATCCGCAAGTAATTTTGCGATTTCCATATCAATGCCAAGATATGCTTCGCCTTTTTTGAACTCAAACGGCTCAAACGCTGCATTGGTAGCCACCAACAATTGGTCTTTTGAACTATCCTCTTCAGCAGACATCACTTCTGTCGGTGTGCCGTTACCAAAGTAGTGGTCACAGATTTCATCAAACTTACCGTTTGATTTAAGCTCTTTAATCAAGTCATTGGTCTTCTTGAGTAAATCGGCATCATCCTTATTCACACCGAAAGCATACTCTTCTTGAGAAAGCTCGATATCTACAACCTTAACTTTCTGATTTTCGGTAGCAACGGTTGTTTGTTCACTGCCCTTGTCTTTAGAGCAAGCGGCGAATGCGGCTACCATGCCAAGTGTGAGCACCAATGCCAGTGCAATACATAAAAACTTTTTCATTTTCTTTCCCTCCATAAATTCATTTGAATTTTCAATGTGAGGGTATCATAGCACATAATGAATAAAAATGCAAGTATTATTCATAAAATTTTCACATTTTTTGCAATTTTATTCATTTTTTATAGATTTTTTGTATATTCCTTAGCATATTCTATGAATATTTTCTCAAAATCACGCAAGTTATTGTAATTCTTTAATACAATGCCAAGGTCACGGGAAACGGGTGGGTTAATTTCTTTAGCGACAAAATCATAATTTTTGTTTTTAATTACGAGTGCAGAGAGGATGCTGATGCCGAGCCCTGCCTCTACCATTTTTAAAATCACTTCATCATCTACCGCAGTCGGTCTGAAAATGGGGTGAATGCCGTATTTGCCGAGTTCACGCTTAATATCCATATCAAACCCGAAACAGGGCATAATCACCTTTTCGCCCTCAAACAGTTTAATATCAAAGCGTTCGCTGCCGGTATCTTCCTCACGCGGGAGCACTGCCACCAGCGGGTCATTATTCAAGTGAATAAACTCGGTTTCCTTGTCAAACTGATTGCTCGCAAAGGCAAAATCCACCAAACCGTCCTTCACCCAAGCGTAGTTTTGCTCAATGGTGCCGCCGCGAATTTCCACATTAATATCGGGGTACTCTTCATTAAACTGTTTAATAATCGGCAATACCCACGCAATGGAAATAGAAGTGTAAGAACCAATCGTAATGGTTTTTCTGGAACTTTCATTGATATAATCAATTTTATTTTTTAAATGTTGGCTCGCTTCGGTGAGCGCTTTGATATCCTCTAACAGTTTTTCGCCCTTCGGTGTTAACTGCACCCCGTTGAAGTTGCGCGTCAACACCGGGAAGCCGATATCTTTTTCTAAGCTGTTCATCATATGCGTCAGCCCCGATTGGGTGATGCCGAGTTTATCTGCCGCCTTTGAAAATGAGCCGAGTTCTACCGAAAGCAATAACGCTTCATACTTTTTAATATCCATTATATATCCCTCTGATTGACTAAAAATATGAATATTCCTTATATGTCTTGTTCATTATTTTATACCAATTATATAAGAAAATCAAGTAAATTCTAATTTATCTGCCTACGGCGGATAAATTAGAATTTACGCTGTTAGCTGTTAGCCGATAGCCGATAGCGAGAGGGTGGGACGCCCACACCCGTTTGATAGATGGAAAGATGATGTCTATTCTTCGCATATTTAAGCCAAATTTGGATTAAATCCAAACTAATACAATCAAGTGCGAATGTG
>CADBJA010000177.1 GCA_902794945.1 Oscillospiraceae bacterium | reverse complement strand
ATTCTCTTTCCATCTATCAAACGGGTGAGGGTGTCCCTCCCACAATTATTCATTTAGCCGAGCATAACGGTAGTTATGCGAACGCCAAGGTTCTGACACCTTGTGGCAGGTTCTTATTCAATATTCATCATTCATTAAATTCTAGCACCAACACAAACCGCTCGCCCGGTTCGGTGTAAACCTTTGCCCCCTGTTTTTCGGCAAGGGCGGCAATGTTGGCAAGACCGCCGACAAAGCGCACCGGGGCTTGCGGCGCGGTGCCGTCATTCGCAAAGCGGCAAATCAGCGCCGCGGGCGTTTGTTCGATTGTAATTTCCATCTGCGCGGCATCTGCATGTTTGGCGGCATTTGCAAGCGCCTCCTGCGCCACGCAGAAAAAGAGTTCTTTTTGCTTTTCGCTCATGCCCTGCGGCAACACGGCAGGCATCTCCAGGCGAATCCCCAGCGCTCCGGCAAGCGATTCGGTCGCTCCCTGCTGTCTGCGGGATTTTCTGTCCGCCTCCAAACAAAGCAACAGCGCATTTTGCTCCCAAAGAGAGAAGTAGTGATTCAGTGTTTCACTGTCATCCCCCGGAGCCGCCACGGTGGAGAGCATCAGGCGATTCATTTCATCGTGAATATTGATTTTCGCCTGCAAAATCTCTTGCCGTTTCACCGATTCATCAATACTTGCATAATAGGCGCGCAAGTCTGCATTCAGGCGGGCAAGCGCCTCTTTATCCTGCTCGAGAGCGCGCGTTTTGGCATATTCGGCAGTGATGTCGGAAGCAACCATTTCATAAAGATGCTCGCCGTCTTTTTCGGTATCTCGGCGCACAAAACGCCACACATTATCGCCGCGGTTGATAATGCCGCCCTGCACGGCATCAAAAAAACGATTACCGTCCAACAAAGGTTCGCCGCAAATCTCCTCACACAGCGCGTTCATACATTCATTTGAAAACAACACCCTGCCGTTATCACGCCAACAGCAAATGCCGCAGGGAATTTTATCGAGATATGTTTTAATGGTGCCGGGGGTAATATAGGTTTTATCATAGTTCACATTGCGTGCAAATAAAACCGCCGTTGCCGCCGTAACACCGGCAAATACGAAAAACCACACCGCTCCCGGCAGGGCGCAAAGTACGCGTGACATATGCGCCGTTTTCCCGCTTTGCCCGAACAGGGAAAAATCAAAAATCACCTGCCACAAAGCGTATGCGGGCGCAAAGAGCAACAGGGCAAACGCCGTGAATTTTATATGCTTTTTGACTGCGGCAAGCACAAGGCTGCCCAAATTGACCAAACAAAGCAACAGTGCCCACAGCGCAAACACGGCACGCACTGCCGCGGGGAGCAATTCAAAAGCCGCCATTATGCGCCACCCCCTTTCGGCAGGGTAAAGCGGATATAAGTGACATCATCCTCCCGGCTGATTTCGCTGTCCACACCCGCCGCACGCAGGGTTTGCGTGAGCGCTTGCGGCAAGGCGGTTTGCATGTTTTCCAGCGTGATTTTAAAGAGCGGCTGCTCCTCGGCAGAAAGGTTCACAAACACACCGCGCAGGGTGGAAAGGTTTGTTTCAAGCAAGGTTTCAAAGGCTTCAAACACCGACAATGCCGCCTGTGCGCGCACCTTGCCCGCGGCATCCGAAAAAACTTCGGCAGGGATGCCGTAATAGTTCAGGTAGCGCAACACTTCCGCCACGGAGAGTGCCAATTCCCCGATTTCGATGCTCTCGCTCTGCCCCGAAAGCAACATCAGGTTGGCATAGCGCTTAATGTAGGCGCCAAGCAGGGTGATTTTGCCTTTTCGGCCTTCTTTTACGCGCATATCGCTGCTCTCTCTGCCTTCGCGCGCATAAAGAGAAATGAGGCGAGACTGTCGCTCCGTGCGCTTTGCAATGGTATCATATACCAGGGTGCGCTGTTCGATTTTGGTTTCATTTTCTTTCAGTTTGTTCCGCAGGCGAATGAGTTCCGTTTCTTGCGCAAGTTCCTCTTTCGCGTGGGCAAGCCGGTCGTTCAGGCGGTCTATTTCCGTCATATCATCCTGCCAAAAGCCGTAACCGCCGGGGATTGCCATTTTGTGCAACAATGTGTGTGCCCCGATTCTGGTACCGCTGTCTGCCGCAAATTGCTCTGCCGTTAAAGGCAGTGCGGTGTTGGAAGCATACACGGGCTTGCCCGCTTTATCGGTAATTTGTGCCGCTATGGAAAATTTACGGAACAACTTTCCGTAATCGGTATTGGTCGGAATGAGCCCCAGTTGCATACAGCACTCGAGCACTATCGCCACGGTAAAAATGAGCGTTTCGGGAAATTCAAAAATGTGAGTACCGTTGATTTTCGGCATATGCCCCGTTACCAAAAGCGTGTTTAATACCGCGCCCACCGTGAACGGAATTAAGATAATCCACGCCCCTTTTTTGGAAGAAGAAATGCGGCATTTTATAATGAGTATCGCAACCGCCGCAAGGTAGAGAAGGTATTGCCACGCGGTAATGATGTAAAATAATACGCCATAGGTATACACACTGTCCCAATTTTCAAACTGCGGCTGAAAACGGAACACCCACCGGTGCAAATCGTTTGTGAGCAATAACACGATAAAAACGGCGGTGATGACCGCTGTCCACAGCCACCTTTTTAAGCGAAACCCTTTCGGCTGCGCCACCAAAAGCGAAATGTAAAAAAAGAACAGCGGCAACAATAACATCGGCACATAGTAAAGGTACCAAATATGGCGGTCTGCCGTGCCGACTTCGGCAAAGGCACTGTATTTAATGCCGCGCAGTAAAATGAGTGAAAGGCTTGCCCACGAGAGCGCCTTCATCATCACCGACAGTTTGCCCGAAGGGGTAACGCGGTGCGCATAATATAACACCAGGCACACGCACAACAGCAACAAATAAATAGCCGATAAGTTGCGCGTGGGGAAACGGTCGGGAATAATGCTCGCACAGGGAATCATGTTAACGGCTAACAAAAAATAGTAAAACGCCATACGCTTGAAAGCGGTTTTCACTTCTCGCATGCTTTTCCCTCCGTTTCATAAAAATCAATTTGATTATATCATAAAAAGCGGGTTTGTCAAAAAACAGGGCAAGCGCGTCGGGCGAAAAAATGCTAAATGCTAAATTAAAAATTAGAATGTAGAAAGTAAAAAGTAGAATGAAGTCGGTGCCGCGCGCGGCACATTACAATCAAGTGCGAATGTGTCAACCTGCCTTTTCTTGCATTTTAAATGTAAAGACTATATAATAAAGAGAGAAAATATTTCTCACAGCAAACTTCACGGCAAGGATTTTTCAAAATGGCAATGAACAATAACAGCGTTTATAACGCTACGGGTGTATTGCGTGATTGCTATGCCATACCAAAAAAATCATGTATGTTTATAGGCAATATCCTGCATTATATGGTTTTTTGAATACCCCTTTTAATGTTTTCTTATTATTGAAAAATGTAAAAAACAAGTATAAATTATAGGAGGAGATAACAAATGAAATATAAAAGCAAACTTTTAATTATCATAGCTATTATAGTATCTCTTACTATCTTTATATTTTTATTATTACACAATGGTGACAGAGTATTAAGTAAAGGCGAACTGTTTTATGATTTAGATAATATATCATATGTTTATAATATTGAAAATAAGCAATCTGAAAAAATTGAAATTAAGCCTTATCAAAATATTTCAAATTATTTCCCTTACAAAAATGGTTTTTTTGCTATTGGATTGACTAAAGACAAATACGGAAATCTGTTTCCTGATGCAGTTGAAAATTATAATGATTTAATTGAACGAGGAGATA
>CADBJA010000176.1 GCA_902794945.1 Oscillospiraceae bacterium | reverse complement strand
TAAATTCTAATTTGTCGGGCTCTCCGAGCCCGCAAATTAGAATTTAAGCAGTCAGCAGTCAGCGGTTAGCAGTCAGCGAGTAGGCGACACATTCGCACTTGATTGTATTAGTTTAGATTAAATCCGAATTTGGCTCAAATATGCGCAAAACGGATATAATCTATTCAAGAAATAGATCGAAGCGGAACGGGTGTGGGTGTCCCACCCTCTCGCTACCGGCTATCGGCTAACAGCTAACAACTTAAATTCTAATTTAGCCACCGCAAGGGTGGCATAAATTAGAATTTACAGGGGGTAAATTATGAACTTCGAAATAGCATACCTGCCGATTGGGGTGCCGACCTTTCATTTGGAGAGTGCCGGCAAAGAGTTTGAAAAATCGGTAACATTATTAAAAGAGATTGATGCATCCGTTACCGTGCCGGATGAGATGCTCTTAAGCATCGACAAATTGCACGCTTTTATGGATACCATACAGCCGGATGTGGTGGTGGTGCAAAACATCACCTTTGCCAACGGCGCGTATATGACAGAGATTTTACGCCGCTTTGACTGCCCCGTGATGTTGTGGACTTTGCGTGAGCCGGTGATTGACGGTGGCAGACTGCGCTTAAATTCGTTAACCGGTGCGTATTCGGCGGCGAATATGCTTGCGGCTTTTGACAGACCTTTTTCCTACTGCTTCGGCTCACCCGAAGAAGAGAGCGTGAAAAGAAAGATTACAACTTTTACTTCTGCGGTAAAACTGCAAAAGGCATTCAGAGCATTAAACCTTTTGCAAGTCGGTCATACCCCGCAGGGCTTCGGCTTCGGCAGAGGTCTTGATGCGGAACTTGCCGCAGTATTCGGCACCAATCTTGTGTCGATAGAAGCAAGAGAATTAATCAACAAAGCCAAAACTTACTCCGAGAAGGAAGTGGCGGCGTATTTAGCCGATGCCAAAACCCGCATTCGTGATTTAGAGAGCATTGATGCTAAAAATGTGACGGATTTTGCAAGGCTTTATAAAGCGTATGATGCATATGTGAAAGAAAACCATATCGGCGCACTTTCGAGCCGTTGTTGGCCCGATTTCTTTGTGGAATTCGGCACGCCGGTATGTGCGGTGCTCGCGATGCTCAATGATTTAAATGTGCCGGCTTCCTGCGAGGCAGATACCTATGGTGCACTTTCGATGTATGCCGGTGCTTTCTTGACCGGCAAAGCCACCTTCTTCGGTGACCCGGTTTCGATGGATGAAACAGAAAACACCATCACATTCTGGCACTGCGGTACTGCCGCTTGCTCCCTTGCAAGAGAAGATACCGGCGCACTTGCCGGCGTACACTGTAACCGCAAAATCGGTCCTACCCTTGAGTTCGGTTGTAAAGCCGAGCCGAAGGCGACCATTTTCCGCATCGGTAAAGATGCCGCAGGCAATTTCCGCATCTTCATCGCCGGCGGTGAGGTGCTGGATAAACCCAAGCAGTTTTTGGGCACCTCCCTTGTTGTCAAAACCAAGGGCAAGAGTGAGGATATCATTTACCGTTCCGTGAAATCCGGTTGGGAGCCGCACTTTGTGGTCGCCATGGGGGATATTGAGGACGAGTTGGAAGAACTTGCCGCTCTCTTACATATTAAGGTGGAAAGATATTAAATGGGAAAGTTACTGCTGTTTTATTTGGTCATCTTTTTATCGAATATTATTCAGTGCATCACCGGCTTTGCCGGTACGGTGCTGGCAATGCCGTTTTCCATTATGCTCGTGGGGTATGCCACGGCAAAGCCTATTCTCAATGTGTTGGGACTTGCCGCTTCTATCGGTGTGCTGGCAACCCATTACCGAGATGTGGATAAACGCGAGTTTTTTAAAATCATCGTCGTCATGGGCATCGGCATCGGCGGGGGAATGTTCATTTCGCCGCACATTACTGCAAACCCCGATTGGATTCATAAAATCCTCGGTGCGGTCGTGGTGTTTTTTGCGATTTATAATGCGATTTTGTTCTTTAAAAAGAAAGATAAAGCGCCCAACAAAATACTGTCGGTTTTGCTCTTGGTCGGGGCAGGTCTCATTCACGGTCTTTTCGTGTGCGGCGGTCCGTTGCTCGTGACCTATGCTTCGGGCAAGATTAAAGATACCAAGCGTTTCAGAGCCACACTTTCGGCGGTGTGGGTGGTGCTAAACACCATTATTCTGTTCGCGGATATCAAAGACGGGTATTTTAACCCGCAAATTATCCCCAATTTAACCATTTGTATGGCATTGCTCATTGTGGCGCTTGCCGTTGGCGAAAAACTCGCCAAAAAAATGAGCAAAAATGTTTTTATGATTATCAGTTACTTTTTGATGTTTGACAGTGGCATTTCACTGTTTTTAGATTAGAAGAGAACGAGGTGACAATTATGGCACAACAAGGCATAAACCCGAAACAAATTAAATCTTTTAACGACACGGCTCTGTTGTATTTACTGTCCAAGGAGGGAATGCTCTCCAGAAAAGCCATTTCCGAAAAGTTAAGTTTAACCGCGGCTGCCGTTTCCAAAATTACAAAACGCCTCATTGATGAAGGCAAAATTGAGGAACTCGGTGTCAGCATGCAAGAGAGCGAGCGTGTGGGCAGAAAAGAGGTATTGCTCTCTTTAAAAAGTCACGATAAATTGAGTTTATGCATCACGGCGGAACTTGAAATGGTGACGTACGCCATTTGTGATGTCAGAGGCAGTTTAATCAAAGTGCAAAGTTACCCGTTTTTTGATGATACGGCGCTGATTGTGGAGCGTGCCAAGCAGTTTTTGCAGGCAAACGGGGCGGATATGAGCAAATTCATCGGCATCGGCTTATGTGTGGTCGGTTCCGTAAAAAAAGATGCCTTCGGCGTTTGGAATAATGAGGAACTCGCCGCGATGTTAGAGCAGGAATTGTCACTGCCGGTAGCCGTTGAAAACAATGTGAAAGCCTATGCCCTTGCGGAATTGATTTACGATAATGTGGGGGAAGATGCTTCTGTTTTGTTCTTTAAGTGGAGCAGCGGTATCGGCTCTGCCGTTGCCGTGAGCGGGCAACTTTTGATGGATACCGATTATTCTTTAACCGAAATCGGTCACTATATTGTAGACCCCACCGGTGCCAAGTGCCGCTGCGGGCGTTACGGTTGTTTGGAAACCGTCGCCTCTGCCGATGAAATTTCAAAGGAACTCGGCGGGATGAAACTTGCGCAAATTGTAGAGAGTACCGACAGAAAGGTAGAACATGTGCTCGACCAAAAAATTGATACCGTGGCGCTTGCGCTCACCAATACCGCCACCATTCTCAATGCCCAAAAGATTATTTTGTTCGGTAAAATGTTTGAGAATAATTTGATTGTTGAAAAACTGGCACGCCAATGTGCAAGGTATAATAATAATTTTAAGCGTAATAAAATTGTGACCGGCGATTTGAGTGCCAAAAGTGCTTACATCGGCGCTGCCGCCGTGAGTGCGCAAGAGTTTTTCTTTACCGGCAATCATAAACAATAAAATAGAAAGGTGATTTCATATGGCTCAAACAGCGTTAACCCACGGCATTAAGTTTAAAGATAAAATCGGCTATGCCCTGGGTGATATGGGTGGTCTTTTAACATTTTCGCTCATTGGTGCATTCCAAAACAAATTCTATACCGATGCGCTTGGTATCAGTCCCGGCAAAATTGTGGTTTTAATCTTAATTGCCCGCATTTGGGATGCGATTAATGACCCGTTGTGGGGTGCGTTTATTCAATCGCGTAAACCGAGTCCGAAAGGGCAGTTCAGACCGTGGATTTTAGGTTTTTCCATTCCGCTTGCAGTTTCTGCAGCATTGATGTTTTTGAAA
>CADBJA010000175.1 GCA_902794945.1 Oscillospiraceae bacterium | reverse complement strand
GCGATGTGAAACTTGCAAGTCGCTTTTGAGTTCGTCGGTAACTACGCCTCGGTGGACTTTCACCACAGAGCATTGATATGCCCGTCATACTAAAAAAATACGCCAAGATATACATCTTGGCGTATCCGTTTTGTATTTATTGTGTAATCTCGGCGTGAATTTTGTACTGCCCCGCTGCCCAAATACCGGAACGGTTTGTCACTTTGATACTCAAATCAAAGGTTTGGTTTTCGCCGACCTTCGCATCTTCATCCACCTTAATGGTAGCACTTAAATCAGATACTTTTACACTATCGACCGCATCTGTCAATCCGGCTAATGTCACTTGAACCGTTTCTTCATTCAAATTCACTTTAAAAGCAGATTCATTCACAATTTCAATTGCCGATGCCGGCAATGTGATTTTTTTGGATTTAAATGACGATAAATCCACATTCACTTCAATTGTGCTGATTTTAGAACGCACTTTAATGCCGGGAATAGACGATGCATCAAAACTAAAAGTATTTGCACTGTTGCTCAGTTGTGAGAAATCAATCGTGCCGATGGAAACACTATCCATCTTATCAATCGTTGCCGCTTCGCCGGCAATATTGAGTGAACTAACGGAATATTTCACGCTAAATTGGTCTTGTGTCACCCCATCCGGCATATTGGTAAATTCAACGGAAACCGGCATAGAGGCAAGTTTAAAGACCGGTATTGTGATGGTAAAATCATCCGACTCATCAATGGTGATGTTTTGAATTTCATTGCCGTATTGGTCAATCGCGACAATTTGAGCCGCATAGGTTTGTGTTTTGGTTAAATTCTCATCAATATCGGCACGCGCAACAATCTTATCAATTTTAGAAACCTCGGTAGAGGGACCGTGCGCCAACAATTTATCTTCCGACAAAATGTAGTTGCCGAGTTCATACCCCGTAGGTACTTTCGGCTCGGTCGATAACTCCGGTGTCACTTCCACCGTAACTTCTTTGTAAGTGTCAAAATACACCTCAACCGAGAGGGTGTTGGTACTCACAATTTGAAAATCTTTGGTACTTTCAATCGAAACCGATAAAGGCAATGTATGCTTACCGGCAGTATTGACATCGAGCGTGGAAGCCGTAACGCGGATATCTTCCGTTTTTACGGTACCGATTACCGCTTTTTTACCGACAATGGTAACCGTAACGGCGGAATTGGAATAATCGCCGAACTGTTGTAAATTAAACTGTGTAGGAACCGTCATAGAATCCATTTGAATCGGTACATCAAGCGTTCTTTCCTGCTGTTCGCCGCCGTACATAGAGTAGCCGAGCCAAATGGCAAACGCCAAAATCAAAGAAATGAGCAATACTACTTTATTGTTATCTAACAACTTGCCCGGTGAAAACTTTTTCTTATTATTCATCTTTCTTCCCGCCTTTCTTGTTTTTTAAAGACGAGAAAACACGGCGTTTCTCACTATTTTGCTCAATATCTAATGTTTTGAGCAATTTATCACGCAAATCAGCCGAAGTGATATCGTGCTCAATTCTACCTCTGTTCACAAAAGAGATGGCACCGGTTTCTTCGCTGACAACGACCACAGCCGCATCGGATTGTTCGGTAATACCGACGGCTGCTCTGTGCCTGGTACCGAATTTTGCATCCAAATTGCGCGTATCGGTCAGCGGTAAAATACACCCGGCACTTGCCGCCCTGCCTGCACTGATAATCAGCGCACCGTCATGCAAAGGTGACTTCGGATAGAACATGTTACGAATTAAACAAGAAGTGACATCGGCATTGATTTTGGTGCCCGATTTCATAATTTCGCCCAACATTGATTTGCGCTCAAATACGATTAATGCACCGATTTTATCATCACTCATCTCAGAACAAGCCGCACATACACTGTTAATCGCTTTCACGGATGTAGCGGTAGAATATTCTTTTTGCGCAAAAATTTTAAACGGTGAACTTCTGCCCATACGTTCGAGCACATTTCTGATTTCGGGCGAAAATAGTATGATAATAATAACGAGGGCACTTGAAAAAATCGTACTGAAAACAGATTTCATCACGGGCATATCAAAAATCAACACCGCAATGTAGACAATAAATAAAATTGCCAAGCCTTTAATAATCTGCACGGAACGCGTTTTTCTGATTAATTTAAACAACTCATACAAAATAAGTGTAACCAACAGAATATCTAATGTATCCTGTACCGGTCGGTAACTTGAAAGAACTGCAATTACCTGTTCAAAAAATGATGATAGAGCAGACATAACTTCTCCTATAATAAAATAAATATAGAATATTATAGCACTTTTCACAAAGTTTTAAAAGTAAAATCACAATTTTTTTATTGTGTTTATTGTATAATTTATATCCTTATCTTTTGTAAAAAATGACGGTGAAAGCCGTACCGTACCGCTATCAATTGTACCGATTTTTTGGTGTGCAAGCGGCGCACAGTGCAACCCTGCCCGCACAAAAATATGTTTTTGCGCCAGGTTTTCCGCAACGATTTCGGAAGGAATATTTTTAAGATTAAAGGAAATAGCGGGTGAAAATGTGCCAAGTTTGCGGTAATCCAGATACAAAACACAGTTTTTGACTTGTTGCAATCCGTCAAACAGATGCAGTATATGTTGTTTATCTCGATGAAAAACGGTTTCTCGCCCGTAGTGCCGTATAAAATCAATGCCGGCACCGATAGCAAGGATACCGCCGGTATTCATAGTACCCGCTTCCAATTTATCGGGCATAAAATCCGGCTGCAAGCGGCTGACGGAATGAGAGCCCGTACCGCCCTCTATGAGTGTGTTTAACTTGGTGCCGTCGCCGATGAATATACCGGTTCCCATTGGCGCAAACAGACCTTTATGCGGAGCAAGGCAGAG
Source organism: Oscillospiraceae bacterium (assembly GCA_902794945.1). Lineage (GTDB taxonomy): Bacteria > Bacillota > Clostridia > Oscillospirales > Acutalibacteraceae > RUG714. The sequence goes on along the minus strand of CADBJA010000175.1, from coordinate 1,008 downwards.
AAAATCAATGTGCATTTTCGCCATATTTAGCGGCAGTATACCACCGCTTTGTGCTGCATCCACCGCAAATGTAATGCCGTGTCGATAACAAAATGCGCCGATTTTTGCGATCGGCAAACACACACCGAGTACATTGGAAGCGTGCGTACAAAAAATCAGTTTCGTGTTCGGTTGAACAAGTTTTTTTACCGATTGCAGTGTTTTTTCATCATCATAAAAATCGGTTTGAAATATATCGTATTTTATACCACTTTCTCGCCTCAATTTATCTACACAACGCAGCACGGCATTATGTTCTAAATCAGAAATTAAAACATGGTCACCGCTTTTTAACAGACCTTTCATCACAAGGTTGACGGCAGCCGTGCAGTTGGCGGTAAAAACCACATTTTCCTCATTACTTTCGCCAAAAAAATCAGCAATTTTCTTTCTGGTTTCATATATTTTTTCGGCACAGAGCAATGCGTTTTCATAACCGCCCCTGCCGGGATTTGAATAGTAGTATTTTATCGCATTCTTATACATATGATACACTGACTTCGGTTTCGGGTATGAAGTGGCGCTATTATCAAGGTATACCATACGGATGAACTGAAATAATACGGATGCCGGCTTGTTCAAGCAAATGAAGTGCTTTTTCTTTATCGCCCCGAAATACGATGGTATAACCACAGCCATCCCCTTTACGCAGTATAGCGGCTCGTTTCACCTTTGCATGGAAACCGTTTTTTACTAAAATGCGTTTCCCCTTCTGTGCATTGGTGACCGAGCCGACTTTCACGGTAATTTCAGCCAATTTATCACCTCTTTATCAATATTTGAGTTATCTGTAACTCATCCGTATTCTATGCAGAAATGTGGTAATTGGACAATCATACAAAAAGGAATTTGTGAGGCTGTTTGCCTCATAAATTCCTTTTTGTAATGAATAGTGAATAATGAATGATGAATAATTGAGGGAGGGACACCCTCACCCGTTTGATAGATGAAAAGATAATATCTATTATG
>CADBJA010000174.1 GCA_902794945.1 Oscillospiraceae bacterium | reverse complement strand
AAAAACTGTCAACTTGGCTGACGCCAGTTGACAGTTTTTTCTGCAATTATAGCGAAAAAGAGGCGATTTTGAGCGGCACATCTTTATTGAGGGTGCCCCAAAGCCACCCTCTTTAGATTGGTATATTATATTATAATATTAATACAATACTATATGTTTTTCATTCGGGCGGATAGTATCCGCCCCTGCTTATAGTTAATGTCATTCTTTCAATAAGTAAATCGGGAGGGCACAGAGACCCTCCCCTACAGAATTGCAGTGTTTTTGGTTTTTAGACGAGCAATGCTCGCCCCTACGAATAGAGCGAAGCGATGCCGGGGTCCCCGAAAAGTATTGCGTAGCAAACTTTTTGGGGAGAGGAGAAACAAACGGAACAATACTAAGCGTAGCAAACTTTTTGGGGAGAGGAGAAACAAACGGAACAATACTAAAGGATTTGCTCGCAAATTCTTTCTATTGTGTAGTTTGTTTGGACGAGCGGGCGTTCCCGCCCTCAATTCTTCATTCTTCATTGTTCACTATTCATTGCGAGCAACGCGAACCTACTTGTGCCTTATGCCTTATGCATTGTGCCTTGTGAACCGTGCATTACTTCTCTTTGCGCTCTCTGCGCTCTCTGCGCTTTTTTTCGCTCTTATCTTCCCCGAAAATATCGCGGTTGCGTTTTCTGACACTGTCTGCCACGGAGGAGAGAATTACCACAGCCACAAAACCGCACACCGCCGCTGTCACAGCAGCCGGAATTTGGTTGGTAATAAAGAGCATCACGGCTGAAACAACCGCACCAACCAAAACGATAATTGCCGCCACCATAATGGCAACCACAATTTTTTTAACATCGGCGCGCTTTTTAATCGGCTTTACATCATCACTCACACCCAAGCAGTGCGGGCAAAAGCGAAAACCGGCAACCTGTGTTGCCTCCACATCGTCGGCATAGGTATTTTTGCATTTATCACATTTCCAACTCAATGTTTTACTCTCCTATCATCTCATCTAATTCTTTTAACTGCGGGGCATATTTTTCTCTCAACTTTTCATACACGCCCTCTAAAATGCGCTTATCTTCTACCGGAATAAAGGAATCATAATCTTTGCTGACATTATCATACTTCATGATAATGACTTCATCGTCATCATTTTCAAGCGGCATAAACAGCGCATAGCGCTCGCCCTCAAAATCGGTAGAATCAATATATTCAATTTCCATTTCATTGCCCACATCGTCCGATAGGACAATGACTTTGTTGATATCGTAATCCATATGCTCTCCTTTTTCTTTATTGTATCACATTATGTGTGAGGGTTTCAAGCGCCTTGTAAGAAATGAACACACTTTTGCCGCCTTTTTGTGTGATAAGCCCTGCGGAGCAGAGCAGAACCGGACTGTTTTCATCGAAACAATCATTGGCATAAAAAACGCTTGCCTGCTTCGCGGCGCTGTCTGCCACCATCAGTTTTTGCACTTTATAATCTTTGCCCTCTTTATTCTCTTCTTTGCCGAGGATGACCATTTTTTTTGCAAAACTGTTAATACTGTATAATTTCTTCAAAGAAGATACGGCTTTAATTTCTTTTCCGCTATCCATTCTCACCGCCAACGGTTTGCTTTTATGTACCACAAACCCGTTTTTTACGGTGTAATCTTTAAAGATGTCACCCTCAAAAGAGGAAATTTCGGTTTGCTTGCCCGCTTTTAAAGTACAAATTGACCAGCCGGCTTCCGCTGTTTTAATAAATACGGGGTTCTTTGCCGGCAGCACATAGCGGGTCACTTCCCGTGCCACGGTTTCCGTATTACCCGCAGAGGTGATGCGCAAATCATACTTCTGTGCCGTGTCGGAATGATTGTCTTTTCTGCCGGTGAGGGTATAGCCGCTGTTCACCATTTGCAGTGTGCCGCAATCCCAATCGGTACGCAGTTTGCCGCTCGGCTCGGTGGTACGGTTGTTTTGCGGGAATAAGTATCCGCCGACCGTGCCGTCTTTCGCGACGGTAATCATTTCGGAATACATGCGCTCGTTGGCGCTGCTGTCAACCCTTGCCGTGTCAATAAGCAACAAATAACTGTAATCGGAAGAAAAGGCGGCAGGCATATCTTCCAAAACAGCGAAAGCATCGTTATATGCACCGCTATCCGACTGCCAGACACCCACGCCGAAATGTTGTTTTGCATAGGTGACAACCGTCATTTCAAAATGCATCGCCTTGCCGGCAACCACCGGTGAAACACGCAGTGTTTCGGTTTTTTTAATTTGCGCAAGCGCACCGCCTTTCACACCGTAAAAGCGCACCGGCGAGAGGGAATAAAACAATCCGTCAATCGGTGTATCATACACTTTATCGGGCAAAGCCCTTGCCGCTTTTTGATACGCTTCATCTATAAAGGCATACGCTTGTTTCGGCTCTTCGGGCACTTCTTTTTCTTTTTTCGATAAAAAGTAAAAACCGAGGGCAATCGCTGCCGCTGCGAGAATGACAAAAATAATGGTAAAAACGGTTCTTTTTTTCATACTAAACTCCAAAATGAATAAACTAACAATATTATAAAGAGAAAATGTGCATATTTCAACCTGAATTTGGCAAAATAAAAACGAAAACAGAAAAAGGTGATACAATGCAATATAATTTCAGAAGATTTTTAGCAGCGGCAACCGTGATTTTAATCATCGCGATAGCAGCCATTCCCGTAGTGAGTGCAAGAAACAGTGTGCCCACCCTCTCGCGCTACGGTTCCACCGGCACAGAGGTGAAAAATATTCAAAATGTATTAAAGCGCCTCGGCTACTATACCGGTGCGGTGGATGGCATTTACGGTTCCGGCACCAAAAATGCCGTTATCCGCTTTCAGCGCGATTGCGGACTGACACAAGACGGTATTTGCGGACCGGTGACGCTGTTGTATTTAGGGCTTGACAGCGGCGGCAGTACCTCGGCAAGCGGCAAATATTCCTCCTCGGATGTGGCACTGCTTGCGAAAGTGATTTCTGCCGAGGCGCGGGGAGAACCGTATGAAGGGCAGGTTGCCGTGGGCGCCGTGGTACTCAACCGTGTGGCGCACCCGTCTTTCCCGAACTCGGTTTCGGGCGTGGTGTACCAATCGGGTGCTTTTTCGGCGGTAACGGACTCTAACTGGTCTGCCGCCGTGACGGAAAGCGCGAAGCGTGCCGCGCAAGATGCCATTAACGGTTGGGACCCGAGCGGCGGTGCGATTTATTACTATAACCCCAAGAAAACAAGCAATCAGTGGATACGCACAAGGCAGGTCATTACCGTCATCGGGAACCATTATTTTGCAAAATAAATCCTAATTTACGCCGCCTTTACGGTGGCTAAATTAGGATTTCGGCAACCGGCAATCAGCGAACAGACAACCAATTTAAACTCCCCTTTCCCTATTACAATGTAGAAAGTAGAAAGTAAAATGTAGAATTAAAATGGGGCTGTGAAAAAACGCAATAATTTTTAATAGTGTCTTTAGACAGTTGAGCAAAGCGAAACAAAAATCCACCCGCTATGCGGGTGTGCAACAAAAGTTATACAAAAATTCTCCAATCTGATACAATAAGGATGTTCGAGCCTTAGAGAAAAGAAAGGAGAATTTTATGGCAAATCAATACAATAGTTTGTCGCATACAAAGTGGCTGTGCAAGTACCACATTGTAATAGTACCGAAGTATCGCCGAAAAGTGATATACAATCAGTACAGAAAAGATTTACAGGAAATCATAAGAACCCTTTGTAAATACAAGGGAGTAGAGATATTGGAAGGACATATGATGCCCGACCATGTGCATCTTCTACTAAGTATACCACCAAAAACAAGTGTGTCAAGTTTCATGGGATACTTGAAAGGGAAGAGTGCGTTGATGATGTTTGACAAGCATGCCAATCTAAAGTACAAGTTTGGCAATCGGCACTTTTGGGCAGAAGGATATTATGTAAGTACAGTGGGATTAAATAAGCAAACAATAAAAAAGTATATACAAAATCAAGAATTAGAGGATAAAATATCAGATTCAAAAAATATAAAGGAGTACCAAGACCCTTTTAAGGGTGGCAGGTAATAGAGGCGGTTGGCCGACTAAAAAAGCCTCCATATGGAGGCTGCCAGTAATATACCCTTATAGGGTTTCTTAAAAACTACGTCTTGAAGGCGTAGTTTTTATTGGTGTGTTTATCAATATAATTTGTGTTATATTATATAATTAGTTATTGGTAAATTGTGAAAAAGGTATTGCTAATATTGGTATTTGTTTTCTTTTATT
>CADBJA010000173.1 GCA_902794945.1 Oscillospiraceae bacterium | reverse complement strand
ATTTATCTCACTATCGTTCGATAATTTTGAATGTTGAATTTTGAATTTTGAATTGAGGGAGGGCGCTGCCCTCACCCAAATAATAAATGGAAAGATAATATCTATAATTTGGAATAACATCGCCATATTTGGATGAAATCTAAACTAATACAATCAAGCGCGAATGTGTCGCCCTTAATTCTTAATTCATCATTCTTAATTCAAAATTATTTAGCGCACTTAGTGCGCTAAATTAGAATTTAGCGACTAAATTCTAATTATATATATTAACATTAAAAACATAATAAAGCAAGTAAAAAAGTACAAATAAAAACTGACCTTATCAAAATAAAATATTTTGGGTATTTTAATATTACCACTTTCGTGTATAATATTGATATTGAAAAGTCTTTCGGGGGGTAAAGAATATGAAAAAAGTTGTGACAATTCAAGATATTTCGTGTTTCGGCAAATGCTCACTTACGGTGGCGTTGCCGGTCATTTCCGCGATGGGGATAGAAACGGCGATTATACCGACCGCCGTGCTCTCCACGCACACGGTGTTTTCACGCTTCACTTTTAAAGACTTGAGCGACCAAATTGAACCCATTAGTGAACACTGGAAAGAAGAAGGTTTGGCATTTAATGCGCTGTATACCGGCTATTTGGGTTCGTTTGAGCAAATTGATTTGATGAAAGCCTTTTTTGAAGATTTCGGCAAAAACACACTCAAATTTGTAGACCCCGCTATGGGTGACAACGGCAAGTTGTACCCCGCGTTTGATGAAGCCTTTGCGAAACATATGGCTACGCTTTGTGCGAAAGCGGATATCATTGACCCGAATTTAACCGAAGCGTGCTTTATGCTCGGCACGGAGTATAAAGAGGATGGGGAATACGATGAAGCGTATATCAAAGACATCCTCATCAAACTGACCGACCTTGGTGCGAAAACCGCAATTTTGACCGGTGTGAGTTTTGAGAGTGATAAACTCGGTGCGATGGGTTATGACAGCGAGAAAAAAGAGTTCTTCTCTTACTTTAACCAAAAAATACCCGCAAAATACCACGGCACGGGTGATGTATTCTCTTCTACCTTAGTGGGTGCGCTTGTGAACGGAAAAGATTTGAAAAAGGCAATCGAGATTGCCGCCGACTACACAAGAGAAAGCATTTTGTTAACCGAGGCAGACCCCGAAAAGCCATGGTACGGGGTAAACTTTGAACAGGCAATCCCCTATTTGTTGAAGAAGTTGGGTAAATGAAGATATCAGTTAATTTATAATTCATAATTCATAATGCATAGTTAGGTGAGCGTTGCTCAATCGAAAAATTCTAAATTCTAAATTCTAAATGCTAAATTAATGTAGAATGTAGAAAGTAGAAAGTAGAATGTAGAATTAAAATGCAAGGCTTCGCCTTGCCTGTCATTCCGAGCGCAGTCGAGGAATCTTGAAAAAAGATCTCTCCGCTTCGGTCGAGATGACAGTATCAATGTAGAATGTAAAGATAAAAATGCAGAATTAAAATGCGAAACATCGTTTCGCCACCACAATTTCTCATTTCTCATTTCTATTTTCTCATTCATAAAGTCATTTCGAGCATAGTCGAGAAATCTTTAAAATGCAAAACTTCGTTTCGCCACCATTAATTCCGCATTCCGAATTTCGAATTCCGAATTATAAAAAAGCCGCCGTGAAACTCACGGCGGCTTTTTTACTCTGTTTCGGCGGGTTCAGGCTCTGCACCCTTATTCTTTTTGCTCTTTTTTCCTTTTTTTGCCTTTTTCGGCTTATTGCGGTCTTTAGGTAAAGAGGTAATAAAACCAATCACCCCTGCCGCCACCAAAAACAGCGCAAGACAAAGCGGACCGATGCCGACAAAGCCCATTCTGTAAAAACTAAAAGCAATCACCGAAATAATCCCTGCCACAATGGCAATACCGCCAAAGGCGTAACATTCCACTTTCATACCGCGCTCTCCTATTCTTATAAATCTATTTGTATTATACACATATTCATCCCGAAATTCAACCGACGAAAAGCGAGAAAGAAAAAATGTGGCATTTTTTCACATTTTATATTGACAATTTCATTTCGGTATGGTATATAATAGTTGTGTGAGTATTTAACACATAGGAGAAAACAATGAAATATTACGCGGTACGCTCTCATAACAGAGCCTTTATTTTTGCCGATGATTGTGATTTTACATCACGCATCGAGATTGACCCGAACCTTATTTCTCCCAAGCACCTTCTCCATTATTTTAAAGTGAATAAGGTTTCACCCGAACATATGCAAAGTGTATATGATGATTTGGTTTTTAAACTTAGCGAAAATAATATGAAATCGTTTTGATTTTTGGCTTACTTATGCTATAATAAATAAAACTAAAGTTTAAGAGGTTATTATGGCAGAAAAAATCAGTGTGATTACAGGTGCCTCCGGGCACATCGGCTATGCCCTGTTATTAAAACTATTGGAACAAGGCGAAAACGTGCGTATTTTAATCAGGCGCAACGAACCGCGCTTTGATTACCTCGGTTGCGAAAAGGTATTTGGCGATATTTCCGATGCCGATTCGCTCGAAAAAGCATTTAGCGGTGCCGATACCGTATATCACCTTGCCGGCATTATTGACATTAATAACGGTGATGATGATTTGGTATGGAAAGTCAACTTTGAAGGTGTAAAAAATGTGGTTGCCGCCTGTGAAAAAACAGGCGTAAAACGCCTTGTTTACGCCTCAAGTGTAGATGCCTATACCCCCCTGCCGGACAATGCCGTGATGCGCGAAGTGACACACTTTGAGCCCGATACATTAGAGGGTACTTACGCCAAAACCAAGGCAAGCGCCACCAACTTTGTGTTTGAAAAGTGTGCGGAAGGATTCCCCGCCGTGGTGGTCTACCCTGGTGCGTGCATCGGTCCTTACGATTACAAAGTATCCAACGCCGGTGAAATGGTGCGCATGTGCATGAACGGATTTATGCCGGCATCCTTAAACTTTGGCGCCTACAACTTTGTGGATGTGCGCGATGTGGCAGACGGTATGATTGCCGCCGCCAAAAAAGGCACGCCGGGCGAAGGCTACATTTTATGCGGTGAGCCGATTTCGACCGATGATTTTATCAAAACCGTGATGGAAGTATGCGGCAAAAAAGCACCCAAAATCAAAATGAGCCGCGGCGTAGTAAATGCTGCTGCACCGCTAATGGAACGGTACTATAAACTTGCCAAAAAAACACCGCTCTTTACCCGCTATACCATTCGCAAGTTAACCTCTAACTGCAATTTCTCAATCGAAAAAGCAAAAACAGAACTTGGCTACGCACCGATGAGTGTAAAACAAAGCATTACCGATATGGTGGCATGGATAAGAGAGAACGAAAAACAATAAAATACCTAAACAAAAAGGTCGCTCCCAAAGCGACCTTTTTATTATCGTCTGATGCTATACTCTGCTTGTCAAATAAAAAACAACACAGGAGGACAGTATTATGACAAACGCAAACAAGAAAACACAAAAGAAAGCAAACAACATCACCGAAATGGTCTTTATTCTTGACAGAAGCGGCTCTATGAGCGGGTTGGAAAGCGACACCATCGGCGGGTTTAACTCGCTGATTGAAAAGCAGAAAAAAGAGGACGGCACCTGCTTTGTGAGCACCGTGTTATTTTCGGATAAAATGCAGACCGTGCACGACCGTGTAGCGTTAGAAGACATTGAGAAAATGACCGATAAAGATTATATTCCGATGGGTTGCACCGCACTGTATGATGCCATCGGCAACACAGTGGCACACATCACCAACATCCACCGCTACATTCGTGAAGAAGATGTGCCGGCAAACACCGTTTTTGTGATTATCACCGACGGGTATGAAAACGCCTCACGCGAATACACCCA
>CADBJA010000172.1 GCA_902794945.1 Oscillospiraceae bacterium | reverse complement strand
AGCGAAGCGGAACGGGTGCGGGTGCCCCGCCCTTCACTATTCTCTATTCACTCTTCTCTATTCTCTAATGCGGAGTTTACTCCGCTAAATTAGAATTTACCGCACAAAGTGCGCGTAAATTCTAATTAAACATTGATTTATTATTTAATTTAGTGTAAAATAATCATATTAATGTAAAATGGAGTAATTATGGATAAGTATTCGAGGAATACCGCAAAGGTACCTTTCCCGAAAAAGCCGAAAGCCCCGAGTTCCTTCTTGGCAAAAAGTATCATTACTTTTGTGGCATTGATTGCGGTAGAAGGATTCTTGTTTTTGGTGTTGCGATATGTTGACCAATTATCCCTGCGCTATGATTGGGTAATTTCCAAATTGGAATTTGTTCAAAATTTTATTGTCAACTATATGTCCGCCGCCAATAACATTGCGCTTACGGTTCTTGTGTTGCTTTTTATTTATTTTTTTAAAGCATATTTACCGTTTCTGCCGCTGTCTATTGTCTGTTTAATGGGGGGCGTATTATTCGGAAAATATTGGTGGATTGCATTTCTCATTAACCTTTTAGGGCTTGCCGGTATGTTCTATTTGCGCTTTAATTCCGGCAGGGTAAAAGGCGAGAATTATATGCAAAACCTTTTGAGAAAAAATAAGTATGTGCGTTTGGCGATTGATGTAAACGGTGTTTCGAGCTACTCTCTTTTAGCGGTGTTTCGGTTTTTTCCCTGTTTTCCGCTGAATTTTGTCAGCCGGCTATACGGCGCGAATAAAGATTGTAAATTTCATTGGTATATGCTCATTTCTTTAGCGGCGATTGCGCCGAGAGTGTATGTATACACGCGCATCGGTCGTGAAATATTTAATCCTTTTTCGAGAACCTTTGTCATTTTGATTATGATATTTGTTGCATTCGGCGGTGTGGGCTTTTTCATAGTCAACTTGGTTTTCTATATCAAGCGTAAAAATGACCGGGCATCCGGCAAAGACGCATTCGAAGAAGAACAAGTGAGTGAAGAAGAAACGAACGCCGAATCAAAAGAACGCTATATTCCGATTTTACCGGAAGATGCCGATGCATTGGATGGAGCGGAGTATGAAGATATCAGCGAATTAAGAAATAAATTTAACGGGAGACAGTCATGACTTTATTAGAAATGAAAACAGCCATCAAAAATGGCGAATATGATGAAAAATTTACCTACCTTTACGGCAAAGGTGAACAAAAAGCAGCGGCAGAGCGTTACCTTGCGGTGATTGATGAATTTGCCACATTTTACGGCTATACCGAGGGCGATTTTTATGCTTTTTCGGCACCGGGCAGAACCGAATTGTGCGGTAACCATACCGACCATAACTACGGCAAAGTGCTTGCCGGTGCGGTCAATATTGATGTTATCGGTATTGTCTGTAAAACCGATAGCGGCAAAATCCGTGTGAAGAGCAGAGGCCACGGTATCAATGAGATTGATATTCGAGAATTAGAGCCCAAAGAGAATGAAAAAGGGCATTCCACCGCTATTTTAAGAGGTGTGACGGCGCGCATTCACGAACTCGGTTATCACATCGGTTCGTTTGATGCCTACACCGTATCCAATGTGCCGGCAGGCAGTGGGCTTTCTTCTTCTGCGGCATATGAGTGTTTGCTCGGTTGCATTCTCGGCAGTCTTTATAATAACGATGCCATAAATAATGTAGAACTTGCACAGATTTCGCAATACGCCGAAAATGTGTATTTTGATAAGCCCTGCGGGTTAATGGACCAGTTGACCATCGCAACCGGCAGTGCCGTGAAATTTGATTTTAAAGATATTAACAACCCGTCAATTGAAAAACTTGATTTTGATTTTCAATCGACCGATTATGCCCTCTGCATTACCAACACCGGCGGCTCTCACGCGGATTTGACCGATGACTATGCCGCGGTAAGAGGCGAAATGGAAGCCGTTGCCGCCTTCTTCGGTAAAAAAGTTTTGCGCGAGGTGGATAAACAACAGGTGATTGATAACATTCCTGCCATTCGTGAAAAACTCGGTGACAGAGCGGTGTTGCGTGCGATGCATTTTTACGGCGAAAACGAAAAGGTGGAAGCCGCTGCGGCAGCGCTCAAAGCGGGCGACTTTGAGGCGTTTTTAGAGCAAATCAGCGCTTCCGGCAGGTCCTCTTATATGTATAACCAAAATGTATACAGCCCGAAAGACCCGGCACAACAGGGCATTTCGCTGGGCGTGAATATTGCCGAGCGCATTCTTGGTAAAAGAGGCGCGTTTCGTGTGCACGGCGGCGGTTTTGCCGGTACCACACAGGCGTTTGTGCCCAAAGAGTTAGTGGATACATACAAATCTGCCGTAGAAGCCGTATTCGGTGAGGGCAGTTGTTCCGTACTTTCCATCAGACCTTGCGGTCCGATTAGGGTAATATAACATTGAAATAAAAGTAATGGCATAGCAGTCACGCACGAACCCGGTTTCTATTTGCCGATTTGCCCTTAAATGTCGTTAAAAATGCTCGCAATACGCAGAGTATTCCTGTGCTTTTTGCCTAATTTAAGAACAAATCAGCTAAATAGAAACTGCAAAGCACTTAAAATCCTGATAGTTAAGATGAATTTTAGTGCTTTGAGAACGCAGGTTGGCTGGTGCCAATCAAGTTAGAAAACGCTAAAATTCGCTTAAATAGCGGATTTTAAGCGGGTTCGTGCGTGATTGCTATGCCATAGGGGGAAGGTTAAAAAAATGCTTTTAGAAATTTCGTTCGATATGATTCGGCGCGGTGTGTTTGAGAACCCGTCTTGGGATTGGGGCAACACATTCGTGCTGACATTAGCAGGGTTTTTCATCGTATTTTTGCTGTTATTAATTTTGATTATCATTTTTACCGTGTTCGGTAAAATTATGGCAAAAGTCAACGCCAAAGAGGCTGCCAAGAAACAAGCCGAACAAAAGGCAGAGTCCGCACCCGCCTCCGGCGGTGAGGTGGATGATGAAACGGCAGCGGTGATTGTTGCCGCCATCACCGAAGCGAGCGGCGGCAAAAATGTGATTATTAAAGAGATTAAGGAGGCGGGCAAATAATGGCACAGTTTTTAGATGCACTCAAAAATCTCGCCTCGGAATCCGGTATCGCGCAGTTTTTCACCGGCTCTTGGCAGAACCTTGTAATGATTGTCGTTGCCTGCGGCTTATTGTGGCTCGGCATCAAAAAGGGCTTTGAACCGCTGTTAATGGTACCCATTGCATTCGGTATGCTTTTGGCAAACCTGCCGGGCGCAAACTTAGCCGTTCACTATCACGATATTCCCGAGTTTATACAACTCATCAAAGGCAACCTGATTGACCAAACCACCGGGCAACCGCTCAGCGCCGGCTTGCTCGATTGGCTGTACCTCGGTGTAAAAGCCGGTATTTACCCGCCGTTAATTTTCCTCGGTATCGGTGCAATGACCGACTTTAGTCCGCTTATTGCCCGTCCGTCCAGTTTCATTTTAGGCGCGGCGGCACAACTCGGCATTTTCGGTGCTTTCTTAATGGCAATGTTTTTGGGTTTCGACCCGCAGGCAGCCGGCTCTATCGGAATCATTGGCGGGGCAGACGGTCCTACCGCAATTTTAACCACTTCCATTCTAAAACCGTCTTTACTCGGTCCGATTGCGGTTGCGGCATACTCCTATATGGCACTTGTGCCGATTATTCAACCGCCGATTATGAAAGCGCTCACCACCAAAAAAGAGCGTAGCGTTGTGATGGAAACCCTGCGCCCCGTCAGCAAAAAAGAAAAGATTTTGTTTCCGATTATGGTAACGATTGTCGTTTCCTTAATCCTGCCCTCTGCAGGTGTGTTGGTCGGTTGCTTAATGCTCGGCAACCTCCTCAAAGAGTGCGGTGTGACCGAAAGGCTCTCTAAAATGGCACAAAATGAATTGTGTAACATCGTCACCTTAATGCTCGGTCTTTCCGTCGGTGCTACCACAAACGGTAAA
>CADBJA010000171.1 GCA_902794945.1 Oscillospiraceae bacterium | reverse complement strand
GAGATTCAACTTAAGGTTTACAAAATGCAAAGGCAGTTGAAGTGACGGAGCAGATGCACACACAAATTTCGCAAACGGTGTTGGAAAAAGAGTATTATGATTACGGCTATGAAGCCCATGAAGTTTTGTATGCCGCTGCAGGGGATTTGAACGGGAAACATACCGAACAATATCTTACCGTATATATTTATACCTTGTTTGGCGATTATTCTTTAAAGAACGGCAAGGCGGTCATGCGCAGCGGCGGCGATAATCCGGCGGCTGTCGTACTTGAAAAAAGTGAAGGGGAATACCGTGTGAAAGAATATTGGTCACCGCGTGACGGTGCGTATTATACGGAAGATTTAAAAGAAACTTTCCCCGCGCCTGCTTATGAAGCATTACAGAAAATAGATGAAACAGCACTCTCGCACAACGAGTTGATAGCGCGGCTCGAAAGCGAGATTGCGGCACAGCTCAAGGAGAACGTACGATGAAACGGAAAGTAAAAGCGGGACTGATGATAGCAGTTGTTGTTTTAGTTGCTATTTGTGCGGTTGTCGGAATTTATTACGCTGTTTATACCGTTAAAAATACGCCTTCCGATTTAGATGTGCATTTGCAAACCGCCTCTTCACCGGGCGGAAAGTATACGCTGGAGGTTTATCGGACCGAAGCGGGTGCAACAGTGGATTTCGCAATAAAGGTGTTTTTAAAAGAAGGCAATCACACAAAAAAGATTTATGATGCGTATCATGAGAGCGAAGTAACTATTCGTTGGCTTTCGGAGAACACGGTACGCATCAATGAAGTGACACTGCATTTAGACAAAGGGGAAACCTATGACTGGCGAAAAGGCGGCTAAAGCCGCAAAGAAAAAAAGAACACTTCTCTTGTGTGCGGCGGTAATACTTTTGTTTCTTGCAGGCAGTTTTGTGCTTCGGTCTGTGTACGCCGTTTCTATTGTACCGAATGCTACGGTGCGGGTGAGGTTTGTTTATGACACTGTTTGTGTAAACGAAGATTTAACGGTGAAAGAAGCAAAAACCATAAGACAAACGCTACACAAAAAACACGGAACTCCCGAGTGGATTTACGGAGAACCCGCTTGCGGTTTTTCAGAGGATATTGCATTTAAAACAGATGGTAAAACCTACGAAATGGCATGCGATGATTGTCCTATTATTCGGGTGAAAACACGATTGGGTTACAGCATTATTGATTTGAGCGAAGATGAAGCGAAAACACTGCGGGATATTTTCCGCGCACACGGCGGCTATTTCCCTTGTGTGTAGAAAAACATTTTATTGCCTGATGATGCAAAAATGTAATTTTTAAAAAACAAAATGTAAAATATAGTTGACATTTTGTAAAGTGTGGTATATAATACCAATTGTTGAAGAGATTATAAGTTTTTAACTTTTTCATATTCCTTTTCTTTCTTGACGAAAGTCAAAAAACCGGCGGGAGACTTTGGTCTCCCGCTAAAATTCTTAAAAGGGAATGTTGGAGGGCTCATTGAAAAATCTTAAAATGAAAGCGGCGCGCGTTGCCAAAGATATGTCGCAAGAGAAACTTGCGTGTGAAGTGGGGGTTACCAGGCAAACGATTTTAATGATAGAATCGGGCAAATATAATCCCTCTTTAGGGCTGTGTATTGATATTTGCAAAGCGCTGGGTACCACATTAAACGATTTGTTTTGGCAGGAGGAACGAGATGAAACATAAAGCAGTTAATTCCGATGAAAGAACCCGCAAAAACACCGGTACCGCCGCGATAATCACCCTTGCGCTTGTGTGGGTGGCACTGTTGGGTGTCGGCATCTATAAAACCGTAAAATACGGGGTGGAGAGCACCACGGAAGAAATCTTGATTTTCTTGGGCTCACTCCTTGTATTCTTAATCTTAAAACACCGTAAAGACGATGTGGATTTACCCGAAACCTTTTTCGGCAAACCGCTGCCGACCGGGTTGACGGGGAAAGATAAAACCGTGCGCGTGAAGGCATATATTGTGGATTCACTGCTTAACAGCTTGATTCTCACCACCTTAAATATTACGCTCAATCGCATCAATCCCGCATTCAACTTTACGGTCATTGCGTTAAACAGCCCCTTTTTGACCATACTGATTAATGCGGTAGTGGATTTGGCGGTGTTGTTCACCGTGTTTATGCTTCTTAATTACTTTTGGGGCGAGCATAATGTGAAAAAATTCCATAAGATGATGGAAGAATAATTTTAAATGATAAATGTGAAATAAAAATGCAAAACGTTGTTTCGCAAACACAATTCACCGGTTTAGATACTGCATGTTGCACCTGCAAACAGGTGTAACAGGCGCACGGGGTTTCACACCAAAGCGCGGTTTAAAATGCGGCAAAAGTGCGGTAATACTTAACTGCGTTAAAATATTTACTTTGCTTAAAAAGCAATTCGGTTATGAGAAAAATTCATAATATTTGCTTATTGACATTATGAAAAAACTATTATATTATAATAAAACAGTTTATGGAGGGTATGAATGGAACATATACTGATGGATAAGGCTGCACATCGTATTATCGGGCGAACTTTAAAGTACATTAAAAAAGACCCCGCAAAAAATATGATGAAAATCATTCGCATCGCAAAGCGCTTAATGGGCAAGACCTTTCCCGAGAGTGCTTACCGCGGTATGGTGAGTATGGCAACCGATTCCGAAAACAACTGGCACAAATTTGCCATTAAATTGTTAGATGAAGTAGACCATGAGCAGATTGAAAAAATGCTCGTGGCTTTCGGGCTTCACGGCGCGATTTACGGCACTAAAACCGTGCGCGCTAACCGCGAAAAATACGGTTGCAATATTCCGTTCATCCTTCTTTTAGACCCTACCAGCGCCTGCAATTTGCGCTGTAAGGGCTGTTGGAGTGCCGAATATAACCACCACTTAAATTTAACACTTGAGCAAATGAGGAGCATTGTATCCCAAGCAAAAGCCCTCGGCACCCGTATTTTTATGTTTACCGGCGGGGAGCCGCTCGTGCGCAAAAAAGATATTTTGCTTCTTGCAAAAGAAAACCCCGAGTGCGTATTTTTAGCCTATACCAACGGCACTTTGGTGGATGAAGCGTTTGTCAAAGAAATGAAACAGTGCGGCAACTTCATCCTTGCACTCAGTGTGGAGGGTGATGAAGCGAGCAACGATGCCCGCCGCGGCAAAGGCATTTACAAAAAATCGCGCGAGGCAATGCGCCTGCTCAAAGAGCATAAGTGCTTATTCGGCGTATCCGTGTGCTATACCTCGCAAAACTTAGACGCGGTGACGGACGATGCCTTTTTTGATGATATGATTGATTCCGGTGCCCGCTTCGGGTTGTATTTTCACTATATGCCGGTTGGTACCGGTGCCGTACCGTCCTTAATGCCAAGCCCCGAACAGCGTGTAAAGATTTACAACAAACTGCGCGAAGTGCGCTCGACCGGCGAGGGGGCAAAGCCCTTCTTTGTGATGGATTTCCAAAATGACGGCGAGTTTGTGGGCGGTTGCATTGCCGGCGGCAGAAATTATTTTCACATCAACTCCGCAGGCGATATGGAGCCGTGTGTATTTGTGCATTACAGTGATTCCAATATTAAAGATAAAACAATTTTAGAGGCGTTGCAAAGCCCCTTGTTTATGTCATACTATCACAATCAACCGTTTAATGATAATCATTTGCGCCCGTGCCCGATGCTCGAAAACCCCGAAAAACTCAAAGCAATGGTACACGAGGTCGGCGCCGTTTCTACCGATATGATAGGCAAAGAGAGCGTGGATGAGTTGTGCGGCAAGTGTGAAGATTATGCCGCAAAGTGGATGCAAACGGCAGATACGCTGTGGAAAGCGCAAGACCGCTATGCACCGTTTACGCAGTATTATCGGGACGAGGATGCAAGGCACAGCTGCGGTCGATGACCGCAGAATGAAGTCGCTTCGCTAATGAATAATGAAGTCGGCGACAAGTCGCCTAATGAAGCCGCACTTTCAGTGC
>CADBJA010000170.1 GCA_902794945.1 Oscillospiraceae bacterium | reverse complement strand
GCCCCTACAAATAGAGCGAAGCGGAACGAGTGTGAGTGCCTCACCCTCAATTAGCACTGAAAGTGCGGCTTCATTAGGCGACTTGTCGCCGACTTCATTCCTTCATTAGCGAAGCGACTTCATTCTGCGCAACGCGCAACTGTGCCTTGTGCCTTATGCCTTAAAAAACGGCTAATTCCGCATTCCGCATTAGTAAAAAAGCCCCTTCGGGGCTTTTTTACTCTTCTTCGCTTTCGCCGGCAAACTGGGCGTTATACAGTTCATAGTAAAATCCCTTTTTGGCGAGCAGTTGCTCGTGGTTGCCGGTTTCTACAATATTACCGTTATTCATCACCAAAATGGTGTCGGCATCCCGAATGGTGGAGAGCCTATGCGCAATGACAAAACTGGTGCGGTTTTGCATTAAATTGAGCATCGCCTTTTGGATTTGCACTTCGGTTCTGGTATCAACCGAAGAGGTGGCTTCATCCAAAATCAAAATTTTGGGGTTTGCCAAAATTGCTCTGGCAATGGTGAGCAGTTGCTTTTGCCCCTGCGATACATTAGAGCCGTCTTCCTCAAGCACGGTGTCATACCCTTCCGACAGGGTTTTAATAAAGTGGTTCGCTCTCGCCGCCTTTGCCGCTTCAATAATTTCATCATTCGTCGCGCCGATTTTACCGTAGGCAATATTCTCGCGAATGGTGCCGGCAAAAAGCCAGGTTTCCTGCAAGACCATACCGAAAGTGGCGCGCAGTTCTTCACGGCTAATATCGGTAATATCCACACCGTCTACCAAAATACTGCCGCCGCGCAACTCATAAAAGCGCATCAGCAAATTCACAATCGTGGTTTTACCCGCGCCGGTGGGACCGACAATGGCAACCGTTTGCCCGGGTTCCACCACAAGGTTTAAGTTTTCAATGAGCGGTTTATCTTCCACATAGCGGAAGCGCACATTCCGAAATTCCACCTTGCCCTTTACATCATCGCCGAGGGTGGCTTTGACGGTATCGGGCAAAATCTCTTCTTCATCAAGCATAGTGAACACACGCTCAAACGAAGCGAGTGCCGATTGCAACTGATTGATGGTGCTTGAAATGGTTTGAATGGGGTAGGTAAACAATTTGGAATAGACCAAAAACGCCGTGATATCCCCCACATTAATTTTGCCGGTGATGCTGAGCACGCCGCCAATCACGCAAATGAGCACAAACACTATATTATTGACCGCATCATTGAGCGGCATAATCACACCGCTCATGGTGAGCGCGCGCTGGGTGGAACGGCGCAAATCATCATTAATATCTTCAAACTCTTCAATGCTCTGCTCTTGGCGGTTAAACACTTTCACGAGTTTGTGCGCGGTATACATCTCTTCAATATGCCCGTTAATTTCACCGGTTTGCTCCCACTGGCGGGAGAAATATTTTTGCGAACGCTTGGTAATAAACGCTGCAATAAAGGTGCAAATGGGCAGTGCGAGCACGGTAATGAGCGCGAGCGTAAAGTTTGTAATAAACATCATAATCATCACGCCGACAATGGTCACAAGCGCCGCAATGAGTTGGGTGATGGAGTTTTGCAAACTGCGCGAGATATTATCCATATCATTAATGACCCTCGAGAGCACATCGCCTTTGGAGGAAGAGTCAAAATATTTCAGCGGCAGTTTAGACAGTTTTAAATTCACATCTTTACGCAGATGGAACACAATGCGCTGTGAGAGCCCCGCCACCGTGAACTGTTGAATATAGGTGGCAATACAACTGATAACATACACGACTACTATCATCGCAAGCATCCGCCACACGGTGCTCAAATCGTAGCCCGTGCCGGCAATTTTGGATTTCACCTGCACCTGCATTTCGGAAATCATATTACCGAGTTGGTTGGGACCGAAAATAGAGAATACCGCCGTGCCCGCCGAAGCGATGGCAATGATGAGAAACTGCCATTTTTCGGGCGAGAACACCTGCATCACTTTTTTAACGGTGCCTTTAAAATCTTTGGCGCGCTCATTCGGGTCGTGCTTATCTTTATTGCGCTCAAGCGCTTTACGCGCCCTGGCTTTTATGGAATTTTCGCTCTTAAAATTTCTTCTTTTAGCCAAGTCTCGACACCTCCTCGGTGGAAATTTGGCTCATGGCAATCTCTTGATACGCTTTGCAAGATTCCATCAGCTCGGCGTGCGTGCCGATGCCGGCAATCTGCCCTTCATCGAGCACAATGATGCGGTCGGCATCCATCACGGTATTGATGCGCTGCGCCACAATTAAAATGTTGGCATCTTTAAACGCCTTGCGCAACTCGCTGCGCAGTGCCGCATCGGTTTTAAAATCGAGCGCCGAGAACGAGTCATCAAATATATATATTTCTGCTTTTTTCATTAAGGCACGCGCGATGGAAAGGCGCTGTTTTTGCCCGCCCGAGAAGTTTTTACCGCCCTGCGATACGAACGATTCCAACTGCTCCGGCTTTAAGCGCACAAACTCTTCCGCCTGTGCGATACGCAGTGCCTCCCACATATCCTCTTCTTCCGCACCCGCGTTGCCGTAACGCAAATTGTCGGCAATGGTCCCCGAAAAGAGGAAGGTTTTTTGCGGTATTAACCCAATTTTTTCACGCAGTTCTTTGAGCGGTACATCTTTAATGTTCACGCCGTCAAGAAGCACCTCACCCGAGGTGGTATCAAAAAAGCGGGGCACTAAATTGACAAGCGTGGATTTTCCGGCACCGGTGGGGCCGATAATGGCGGTAATCTCACCCGCTTTACACTCAAAATCAATTTTTTGCAGTACCGGCTCTTCCGCATCCGGATACACAAATTTTACATTTTTAAACTGCAAATGCGCCTTGCCGCCTTCCGGCAAATGCACGGGGTTTTCACTCTCGTTTACGCTGATTTCGCACTCGAGCACCGCGTTAATTCTTTTGGCGGCAACTTCACCGGCGGGTATCATCACAAAAATGGCAGAAGCCATACCGATGCCCGAAATCATTAAGAGAACGAATATCATAAACATCTGCAAATCGTTCACACTTGTAGAGAGTTTTGCAGGGTCCGTGAGATTGTCGATATCTTTCGCGCCGAAAATCATAACGAGCGCCAACACGGTGTAAAGCAGCAAATATGCCACCGGAATAATGACGGCAAAAATGCGGTTGATTTTTAAGCTGATTTTGGTTAACTCCAAATTGGATTCATTAAACTTTTCATCTTCGCTCTTTTCACGATTAAAGGCACGGATAACACGAATACCGGTTAACTTTTCACGCACAATGCGGTTGATGACATCCACCTTTTTTTGCTGGCGGTCAAATAGCTTTTTCGTGGTCTTAAAAATGACAAATACCGCCACGCCGATAACCGGCACCAACAGCAGCACCACGCCGGCAATTTTGGGGTTATAGATAAAACTTAACACCGCACCGCCCACAAACAATACCGGCGCGGGGATGAGCAGTTTAATCATACCGAGCACCAACTCTTGCAGGTGTTGAATGTCGTTCGTTGTACGCGTGATGAGCGATGCCGTGCCGAATTGCTCGTGCTCTTCTGCACTCAAATCCGTAATTTTGACAAACAGGCTTTTGCGCAAACTCGCGCCGAAATTGGCAGAGGTTTTCGCCGAAAAATAGTTGCCCAAAATACCCACAACGCAACCTGCGAGCGCCACAATCACCATCAGCGTGCCCATCCACGTGACATAGGCGGTGTCGCCTTTATCCACACCGCTGTCAAGAATTTTGGACACTATCGTAGGCAGTGCGAGCGTGATTAAATTTTGCAGGCAAACGAGCAACATCGCCGTCACGGCGTAGCGTTTGCAATGTTTTAAATACTTAATGAGCTTTAACATAAAATACCTTCATTTTTCGGATAGTTATATTTATAATAACATATTATGGGAATTATTACAAGTTTTATAGGGTGAGCATAAATTCTAATTTACGCCACCCTTGCGGTGGCTGAATTAGAATTTAATGAATGATGAATATTGAATAATGAATAATTGTGGGAGGGACACCCTCACCCGTTTGATAGATGGAAAGAGAATATCTA
>CADBJA010000169.1 GCA_902794945.1 Oscillospiraceae bacterium | reverse complement strand
CAATATGAGGATGCTTTGCGCATTCTTTGAAGCACGGTTTTTCAACTCCCTTTTCAAACGGTAAATACCACAGCTGAATACCGTTGTCCGCTTCATCGCAGACCTCAAAGTCCTTGTATTTCAAATATTTTGGGTCGGCAAGGAACGGCTTTTTCTTTGAGGATGAGAGAATACATAAGCCCTTTTTTTCCTTGCTTTTACTGTCTGCAATACACTTACCGAGTAAATCGTTTGAATAACCGTGTCCTTTGAATGACCCCGAAACCCAGAGGCAGTTAATAAACATATAACCGTCTGCTTCAATCGGATTCCACGCATTTTCGGCAGGGATATATTCAATAAAGCATTTGCCTCTCTCGGTGCTTTTGAGAAAAACAAGACCGTCGTCAAACCGCTCGGAAAGCCACGCCTTTTTAGAAGCAACCTGTACGTCGTTGTTATTTGAAATCGCACAGCAGATGTGCTCTTTTTCAATATTATCTTTCGTTACTCTTATATATTCCATATCATGCCCTCGT
This sequence comes from Oscillospiraceae bacterium, assembly GCA_902794945.1. Classification (GTDB taxonomy): domain Bacteria; phylum Bacillota; class Clostridia; order Oscillospirales; family Acutalibacteraceae; genus RUG714. The sequence goes on along the minus strand of CADBJA010000169.1, from coordinate 3,578 downwards.
TAAATCAAAATTGGTCTGTCCATTTCCTTTTTATTTCAATCTGTAATAGCAAATGTTTTTGCCTTTGCCTTCGCGTTTGAGTTCGCCTTCAGCAACAAGCTTGCGCAACGCACCCTCAACGGAACTGATGCTCAACGACGGGCAGAGTTCACGGATATCCTGCTTTGTGAATCTGCCGACTTTCGTCAATGTCGCTTTTTTGACAACTTCAAGTGCAGGCAGTTTTTCTTCCACGAGCGTAAAGCGTTCCTCAAAGTCTTTGTACGCTGAAAGAATGGTTCCGAGCAAATATTTGATGAAAGGCACTTTATCCTCATTTTCTTCATGCCAACCGACTTGTGCCTGACCGAGAGACGCATAGTACAAGTCCTTGTTCTTTGCAATCTTGGCTTCAAGAGAAATATATTTGCCTACATAAAAGCCGCTTTGATACAAAAGCAGGGTTGTGAGGAGGCGGCTCATTCTGCCGTTACCGTCATTAAACGGATGAATACAAAGAAAGTCGTGAATAAACACGGGAATGGCAATGAGCGGTTCAACTTCCATATTGCCGATCACACGGTTGTATTCTTCACAAATCTTATCAAGTGCTTCAGGTGTTTCAAATGGGGAGAGAGGCGTAAACAGGGTTTCGGTATGTCCATCCGGATAAGTCGCACTAATGTAATTTTGAACACTCTTTGTTTTGCCGCCCATGGGGTTGTTCATTTGGCTATACATCATTTTGTGAAGCTGCAGAATATAGTTTTGTGTGATAGGGATGGCATCAAAGTTTTCGTGAATCGTTGCAAGTGCATCACGGTAACCGGCAATTTCCTGCTCGTTTCTGTTTCGGGGAGTTGTTTTTTCTTCCACCAATTGACGCACACGGGTGCTTGTTGTGACAATGCCTTCAATAGCGTTTGAAGCCTCGGTGCTTTGCACCTTGGCAATCTCAACGAGTTTTTCAAGCTCGGCAGGGCGCTGCTTGAGGTACATTTCCTGTTTGCCGGCTTCTTTGTAGATGGCAGCAATTAAACCGAGCACCTCGGAATCCCATTTTTTATTCTTAATTTCGGAATAATTAAAGTTTCTCATACATTCACCTTCGTTTCCCTTGAAATATATCATATTTTAAGGGAATAGTCAAGCAATTAAGGGAATATTCCCTTAATATTGTTTGCACATTAAGGGAAAACAAATATCAAGCAGCAGGTGTGAAGCATAACTACTTCACCCCTGCTGCGTTGCTTTTCTTATTCTAAGAGATTAATGATTTCGTCTAAGTTGTCTTCAGTTAAGGCATCAGGGTATCTTTCATCAAAAGAAATCAACTCGGCTTTGATTTTTTGCTCATTTTGAACTTGTTTTTCATATTCTTTAATAAACGATTTACTATCAATTGCAGCTTTTGTGCGTTCTTTTATTTCATCAGTTATTCTGTCCCAACTACCATAAAGATTTTTTACAGCTTTGTCAATATCTTTAAATGTAATTTCATCCCCATTTTGGTAATGCGCATTCAGAATTCCTAATATATCGGAAAAATCTCTTTTATATTTTCTGCCGGATACCATTTTCATGGCAATTAGATATTCTCTGTTGACGGTTCGAAACTCTAAAACATTGGAAAAGGTTTTATAATGCTTAGAATAAGTGCGTAGTTGTGGCGAATATGATTTTGTTTTCTTGAAATCATCATTAAGCCAATCAGCAGGCAGGTCAAATCTTTCAGCCACCTTGAGTGCTGCAGTTTTAACTGCTTCTTCTGAAGTGTTGAAAGCATCAATATCCACTGAATTCATTCGAAAGTCGTAGTTGAGCATTAGTGCGCCGCCACCGACAATGGTGATTTCCGCTTTCACTTTTCGTGAAGTGATACGCTTAAATTCATTTGCCAATGCTTTCAAATAAATATCTATTTGATTCTTTTGAATATCATTAGGCAATGTTCAACACCTCGTTTTCTACAATATTAAAGCGTGCAAATTCCGGAATAGAAGCGGCGAAACTTTCTTTATAAACAGAGTTGTCATTGGTAACAACCGATTCGGAAATTACATCTGCCGGGTAAATAGTCTCGTTCAGTTTGGCAGTGCGATAGGCATTATATTTGGTGTAGAGAGGCACATGATGAATGCGGCTGAGGTAATCAATCATCGCCAAAAGATACAGCGCTTCAGGGTACCATTTTTTTTGAAAGTATTCACTGACTTTGTCGGCAAGCAAGTTATCTTTAATAAATGCTTTATAGCCTTTGGCTTTAAGTTCGTGGCGAATGTTACTCTTAAATGTTTCAAAGTCATAGCGCATTTCATTATTCTTATAGAGCAAATCCTCCATGGAAAAATCAAAATAAACTGCCAATTCATATACTGTTTTGGCATTACAGTTTTCAAGTGTTGTTTTGCCATTGCAAATATCACTGATGGTTGTGTAGGGAATGTTTGTTTCTTTTGCCAAACGGTATTTGCTGATTTGTTTTTCTTGAATTAATAGATTGATATTCATTTACCTCACATCCTTCTATCAATAGTATAACGGAATTCCGTTATATTGTCAATATTTCATACCATTGCTTAAAGCATTGCTGCCGATAGAGGAGAATCCCTATCGGCGCAGTTTTTATGCAATGTCAATTGTGTACGAGCCGCCGCGTTCTTCAATTATTCTGCGCTTGAGTTCATCGACATAATCGAGCATATCCATATAAGCATCGGTGAACTTGAAATTGATGGTAATGGCTTTGTCGCGGTGAACATAGATGGAATCAATCAATTCGTTCACTATCGGTCTTGTGAGCTTATCAATCGCTGCATACTGCAAAAAGTGCTCTGTAAAGGCATTGTGCTTCACAGCATTGGTGCCGGAATCACTACCTTGCTTTTCGAGGGCGGCAATCGACTCTTCAAGCTCCTTTTGCTTTTGCACAAAGTTTGCTTTTAGAGAAGTGTATTCTTCTTTTGTAATCAACCCGTTTTTAAAATCCGGGTAGAGGCTTAAAGCCATATTTTTGTATTTATCTCTTTCCGCAATTTTTTGGTTGATAGTGTGCGCAAATGCGTTGCTTTTTGGTAACTCGGCAACATTGTGTTCAAGGTCATCAAACAGCGCTTCCAACTCAATTGCCGAGTCAATCACTGCTTTTATGCTATACAGCACTACCTGTTCGAGCAAATCAGTGCGCACAGAGTGCAGAGAACAACCGCCGAGTTTATTGTAAGTGATACAGCGATAGTAGCGGTAAGTGCCGTAATTGTGGCGATTGGTTTTTTTGCCCATGGCTCTGCCGCAGTCGGCGCAGCGTATCACACCGGCAAATAAATCTACCTGATTGGTAACAGGGGAGGAACGAATAAACTTTTTATCGTTTAACAATGCTTGCACTTTTGCAAAAGTGGTATTGTCAATAATCGGTTCGTGCGTGTTTTTTACAATAATCCATTCCGATTGCGGCACGGCTCTGCACTGCTTGATTTTGTAACTGATAGTAGTGTTTTTGCCTTGCACCATATTGCCGATATACATTTCATTTTTTAATATACGGCGCACGGTTTGGTCGCACCACAAACCATCGGCAGTTTCACCCGGTGAGCGTG
>CADBJA010000168.1 GCA_902794945.1 Oscillospiraceae bacterium | reverse complement strand
TGAATGATGAATAATGAATAATTAAGGGCGACACATTCGCACTTGAATGTATTAGTTTAGATTTAATCCAAAATTGGTTTAAATATGTGCATAATAGATATTATCTTTTCATCTATCAAACGGGTGCGGGTGTCCCGCCCACCATTCTTCTCTCTTCTCTTTTCTCTCTTCTCTTCGAGGTCGCAGACCTCGATTAAAAAGCAGGAACTGTGTTCAGTTCCTGCTTTTTAATACATAAATTTCTTCAACTGCCTGATATCTTCGCCCTCAAATTTAATCGGCACATATTCGCCGAGAATGCGCGAGGCGATGCGCTCACCGTACTGCTTGTGAATGCCGCCCAAATCCAAATTGGTGGTGATGATGACCGGCTTGCCGGCAAGGAGTCTCCCCTCAATAATATTATGGGCAACACTGGCGGAAAACGAGGTGTGAAATTCACTGCCGAGGTCATCAATTATCAGCAAATCCGCCTGTAACAGTTTCTCCATCGTGTATTTGCCTTCGATGGATTTAAACTTTTCTTTTTCTATATCCGAAAAAATCACGCCTGCCATACCGTACAGCACATGAAAACCTTTTTTTATCACGGTGTTGGCAACGGCAAGGCTTAAATGGGTTTTACCCAGTCCGGTTTTGCCGAAAATGTATAAACTTTTGCTCTCTGCGGAAAAATCTTCGCTGTAGGCTTTTAAATACTCTAAATTGTTTTTAATTTTATCGTAAACGCTTTTGCCGTTTTCATCCTGAATGTTTTTATAAAAATTTAAGTCAAAATTTTCAAAGGTGCAGTGCTTGCTCGGTGATACGGCGGCAAGTTCTTTCAGCGAAATATCGATGGCTCTTTTTTTAATACAAGCGCAGATTTTGCCGTTTACCCTGCCTTTGTCTTCACACACTTTGCAGGTATATGCCGGTTCCAAATAATCCTCCGGCAAATCCATCGCTTTTAACAGCGCTTTGCGTTCCTCTTGCAAGCGCAGGCTTTCATTTGCGAGCGCTTCCATACTCTGCATGGGCTCATCGGCATAAAAGGTTTTGGCAATGCCGGCGCCAACGGCAGAGAGTTCTTTCGTAATATCGGCAAGGCGGGGACAGCGTTTTTCGGCATCTTCTCGCCGCTCTACCGATACGGCAATCGCCTTTGAGCGGTCTTCCGCTGCCGCGGCAAAGGCCTTTGAGATGGCTTCGGGGTTATACATCGCTGTCCTCCTTATGATACTTTAATTCCATATTATCTACAAAGCGGTTAAATTTATCTACCGAAAAAGAGGGCGCGGTTTCCGGCGCTTTCTCTTTTTTAGTGCGTCGGGTGCTTTGCCGCGCTTCTTCCGCCTGCTCGGCATCGGCAATGGTTTTGACATCATTTTCATGCCAAGAGGTAATAATTTTATCTAAATAATTATAATTTACCTTATCAATCGCATCGAGCATTCTCTCATAACCGTAGGCGAGCAGTTCAATATTCATTTTCCACTCTTTGGTCCACTTCACAAAGAGCGCTTCCTGCTTTTTGGTCGGGTTTTTATAGGGAATACTCGCCTGTTCACTGAAGGTGCGCCACAGTTTATTGGTTTTATTTAATACTTTAATTTTCGCTTCCGCCTCTTCTAACGTGTGTATGCCCTCTTCCGCCCAGCCGATGCCGACGGTTTGAATATAGCGTGTGCCGGTTCTGCCGGAGATAACGGCATATTTAATCAGCATTAGGATTACTTCACACGGCAGCCCGTGGTAGTCCATTAATTCCAGCAACATTGAGCGCTCGGCTTTTGAGATGGTTCTGCCGAAAATCTGTTGGCTTTTTTGCAATAAAAATTTAAATTCGGGCGACTCTTGCGCTCTTGCAAGGATATCGGCATCCTCCGCCATGGCAGAACCGAGCGGACGTGATGTTTTTTTGCCGAGCTTGTCTTCTTTGGCGGGAACTTCCTCTTTTTTGGCAGAGGTGTTTTCTTCGGCTTGCGCAGGCTCGCATTCTTGCGGCACGACTACCGTATGCACACCCTCCATCCCTTCGGGGACCATAAAGCCGTTATCAATCCAATAAAAAATCGCTTCGTTTACAATGGATTTATCCATATGTAACTCACCCGCAATTTGCTCGGCGCTTTTGGGCGTATCGGCATGGCGCAACACCCAAAGCAAAATTAAAATGTGCTTCGGGTTAGCGAGTTTTATGAAGTTGTCGGCAAGGGCGTTCGGCACCTGAAAAGAGGAGTCGAGCGCCTTTAAATTCAACTTATAATTCATAAAAATGCTCCAAAAGTGACTGTTTTTTCACGGGAAAACAATTATATAACTAACACGCCGATTTTTAAAGATGGAAAATTTAACAATATTTTTACGCCAAATTCTCTCTTTTAACGGCAAAAATTTTTTTCATCAACAATTCTTCAACAAATCTTTCAACAAGTGAGAAAAACTCCCGTGAAATTTAAAAAAATCATAATTTTTTCTTGACAAACGGGCATACATATATTAAAATGGTTCGGAACAATAAAGAAAAGCCGTTTGGTTTTCACCTTATTTGCGGGAGCGGAAAGGTCAATATCTTTTGGTTGTGCAAAGTATTTTTGCGCGCCTTCATCGATATTGCACCGCCCTGTCGGTGCTTTTCTTTCGTTTGAATGACTTTATAAAAAATGGAGGTGCTTGGAAATAGCTGCCAAAAACAACACTTTAGTCAACGAGCAAATCAGAGGGAAGGAATTGAGAGTCATTTCCGATACCGGCGAGCAGTTGGGCATTATGTCCTCTCGCGAAGCGCTCGCAATTGCCGAGGAAAGAGACTTGGACCTTGTTTTGATTGCTCCGAATGCTAAACCGCCTGTTTGCAAGGTGATGAACTACGGTAAGTATTGTTTTGAACAAGCCAAAAAGGCAAAAGAAAACAAGAAAAAGCAAAAAACAATGGAAATTAAAGAAATTCGCCTTTCTTTAAACATTGATGTTCATGATTTTAACACCAAATTAAAACATGCGGAGCGCTTCTTAAAAGCGGGTAACAAAGTGAAAGTTTCTATCCGTTTAAGAGGGCGCGAAATGGGGCATTCCGAAATGGGCGTGCAAACCATGAAGCGTTTTGCCGAGGCTTGTGAGGAATTTGCCAATGTTGAAAAACAGCCGAAATTAGAGGGGCGACAGATTTTAATGTTCCTCGCTGCAAAACCGGCTAAGTAGTTATATCCACTCACCACAATTAAGGAGGAAAAAATTATGCCTAAAATTAAGACACATACCGGTGCAAAAAAGCGCTTTAAGCTTTCTAAAAACGGTAAGCCGATCAGAGCTCATGCAAACAAGAGCCACATTCTGACCAAAAAGACCACGAAGAGAACCAGAAATCTTCGCAAAACAACCGTTGCGGATAAAACCAATCAAAAGCAAATCAAAAGATTGGTTCCCTATAAATAAACACCACACCCGAAAGGGGATGTCCGCACTTGCGGGCGACAGCCTATAATCAGGTTTTAATTAAGATATAACGGAGGTATAGATACATGGCTCGTGTTAAGGGCGCGATGATGACTCGCAAAAGAAGAAAAAAGACTTTAAAAATGGCAAAAGGCTACTATGGTGCAAAGAGCAGACTCTTTAAAACCGCCAAAGAAGCCGTAATGAAATCAGGCAATTATGCCTACATCGGTCGTAAGCAGAAGAAAAGAGATTTCAGAAGACTCTGGATTACCAGAATCAGCGCTGCTTGCAAGCAAAACGGTATGAACTACTCTACCTTTATTAACGGTTTGAAAAAAGCAGGCATCGAATTAAACAGAAAGATGCTCGCAGAGATTGCCGTTTCCGACCCGAAGGCGTTTACCGCTCTCACCGAACAGGCAAAAGATGCTTTGAAATAAGAATGAAACCGGTTCCCGACGGGAACCGGTTTTTATCTGCCTTTGGGCAGATAAATTCTAATTTATGCCACCTTTACGGTGGCTAAATTAGAATTTAATGAATGATGAATATTGAATAATGAATAATTGTGGGAGGGACACCCTCACCCGTTCCGCTTCGCTCTAATAAATAAGAGAGAAAGTATTTCGCTTTAATTTGTTGCTTTAAAAATGGTGTAGATACACACTTTTCGAGCCTCCCTT